>NZ_JAMYUW010000010.1:0-205856 GCF_040323315.1 Mesorhizobium sp. M0047
GCAGGATGTGCTCGCGGGTCTGCGGCATCGGGCCGTCGGCGGCCGACACGACCAGGATCGCGCCGTCCATCTGCGCCGCACCGGTAATCATGTTCTTCACATAGTCGGCGTGGCCGGGGCAGTCGACGTGAGCGTAGTGGCGGTTGGCCGTCTCGTATTCGACGTGCGCCGTCGAGATCGTGATGCCGCGCGCCTTTTCTTCAGGGGCAGCGTCGATCTGGTCGTAGCGCTTGTACTCGCCAAAATACTTGGTGATCGCCGCCGTCAGCGACGTCTTGCCATGGTCGACGTGGCCAATCGTGCCGATGTTCACGTGAGGCTTGTTACGCTCGAATTTACCTTTTGCCATAGTCTCTTTCCTTGGACGGCCCGGATCTTCAGTTCGGTCGAAGACCTTCAGTTCAGTCGAATGCGGGGCGATTAGCGACAAAGGCCAGAAAACACAAGCGTCTTTTGGCCGGGTGCCGTCCCGCTCAGTCCGAACCATCGATCCGATTGCTGGATGTGGCCCGGATATAGGAAAGCTCAATACCAAATGAAACGGGTGACAAGCCGATCGACTGAAGCCGCGTTAGCGCTGCCGTGCTTGCGTAATCCCCTGTCTGATCCACGGCCGGGCCATGGACCATTGCTGAAGTCATCGAGGTCTGATCTCCTGACCGGATGCATTTCATCCCACCCTCAATCCGTGGCCCGTTGTTCATGATCGTTTCGACGGGATCGTATCTCGTCAACGACACGATGATGAAACTCGCCACGTCAGGCCTGCCGTCCTACGAAGTGCTGTTTCTGCGCGGTACCGCGGCGACACTCTGGGGCTTTCCGCTGTTGTTCGCACTGGGCTACGGCAAGCAGATTCCGTTGATCTTCGACGGCCGTGTGCTGCGCAGAAACCTGCTCGAGATGGCGGCGATCCTCTGCTATGTCGTCGCGCTCGCCAACATGCAGATCGCCGATTCCACCGCGCTCGGACAGATCACGCCGCTCTTGATGCTGGTCGGCTCCTCGATCCTGTTTGGCGAACGGATCGGCGGGCAGCGCATGGCGCTGATCGGGCTCGGCTTCATCGGCGCGCTGATGGTGGCGCAGCCGACCATGCAAGGCATTTCCGTCTACGCCCTGCTGGCGCTCGGCAACGCAGCCCTTGCGGCGGCGCGTGACCTTGCCGGCCGGCGGGTTTCGGCCGAGGTGCCGGGGATGATCGTGGCGATTTCCGCCGTCGTGGTGGTGCTGATCGGCGCCGGTGCCGCGCATCTGGTTTCCGAGCGCTGGGTGATGCCCGGGATGCACCACCTGCTGCTGATGGCCGGTGCCGGATTTTTCCTGATCTTCGGCCACTTCTTCATCTTCATGGCCTACCGCGTCGGACCGACCAGTGCCGTGGCGCCGTTCTACTATTGCTTCACCGTCTGGGCGGTAATTTCAGGCCTGCTGGTGTTCGGGCAATTCCCCAACGCGCTGGCGGTCTGCGGCATCCTGCTGGTTGTCGGCAGCGGGCTGACCATCGTGTCGCTGGATCAGCGCAAGCGCCGGCTGACTGTCGTCGCGTAGCCACGCTCGTCGAGCCAAACAGCACCCGCGCCTTGCGCGGCGTTCCGGTCTACCGATCTACCGATCGTAGGAATGAAAATCTGGAGCGGGTAGCGGGAATCGAACCCGCATATTCAGCTTGGAAGGCTGCTGCTCTACCACTGAGCTATACCCGCGCCTTTCCTGAAGTACCGGATTCACCCGAAAAGCGCCATGCACTTTTCGGTCCGATTCTTCTGCGTTTCAGGGCTTCCGGGCCGGCAGTGGTGGAGAGGGTTGGATTCGAACCAACGTAGGCTAAGCCAACGGATTTACAGTCCGTCCCCTTTAACCACTCGGGCACCTCTCCAATCTGCCGCCGGAGCCATGCAACGAGGCATTCGCGCCAATCCGGACCCGAGATCTGTCTTCTCCGAAACCAGCGCAGCGCCTTATGGCGGCAAGCCCATTGGGTGTCAACCGCGCAACCAGGGTTTTTCGTTTCTGTTCGCCGGCTGCGGCGACGGGCCATATCCTTGGCCGGAGGACACGGCTATAGAAGCCAGCCATGAGCGATAAAACCAACACCCCGAAAGACACCCACTACGCCAAGCTGCGCCGCGCCTATCGCGACGAGAAAAGCGGCGGCGCACCGACGTTCAGGCCGCGGCAGCCGGTTCCGCCGGGCGAAAATGCCGCGGACGGCCTGGTGCGGCTCTATGGCCTGCACACGGTGCGGGCGGCGCTCGACAACCCGCGCCGCAAGATCAGGAAGATGCTGGTGACGCGCAATGCGGCCGAGCGCCTCGAAATCGCCGATCTCGCCGCCCTGCCCTTCAAGACGGAACTGGTCGAACCCAGGGACATCGACAAGGTCACCGGCTCGGACGCCGTGCACCAGGGCGTGGTGATCGAGGCCGAGCCGCTGAAACCGAAGCGGCTTGATGCACTTGGCGATGCCAAGCTGGTGCTGGTGCTCGACCAGATCACCGATCCGCACAATGTCGGCGCCATCATGCGCTCGGCAGTTGCCTTCGGCGCCGGCGCGCTGATCACCACGGCTCGCCACAGCCCGCAGGAATCCGGCGTGCTGGCAAAATCCGCCTCCGGCGCGCTGGAGCATATCGACCAGATCGAGGTGAAGAACCTCGCCGACGCGATCGGCCAACTGCACGAGGCCGGCTTTCAGACCATCGGCCTTGACTCGGACGGCCCGGCGGAACTCGAAACCAGCTTTGCCGGTGACAAGATAGCGCTGGTGCTGGGTGCGGAGGGCAAGGGCCTGCGCCAGAAGACGCGCGAGACGGTGACGACGCTGGCGCGGCTCGACATGCCCGGCGCCATCCATTCGCTCAACGTATCGAATGCCGCGGCGATCAGCCTTTACGTGGCGCGGACATTCTTGAAGCGCGGCTGAGCCAGAACAGCAGAAACATCTCGAAACGAAGAAACGGGTTTTCGCGACAGACGCCGGAACCCGCTCTTCGACGGGAAAGAGTTGGCGGCTTGGGAACGTTACGCCGCCCCTCGCCTGACCTATGCCGCTTTGCCCTTGGTTTCGGCTGCTCCGCTGCCGACCTCGAAATTCGCCATCCGCTCCAGCGCCCTGACCAGGGCCGAATGATCTTCCCTGGCGCCGCCATTGGCCGCGCAGGAGTTGAACAGCTGCTGCGTGGTCGAGGTGTTGGGCAGCGACACGCCGAGCGCCTTGGCACCCTCCAGCGCCAGGTTCAAATCCTTCTGGTGCAGTTCGATGCGGAAGCCTGGCGCGAAGGTGCGCTTGACCATGCGCTCGCCATGCACTTCCAGAATGCGCGAAGCCGCCAGCCCGCCCATCAGCGCCTGCCTGACCTTGGCCGGATCGGCGCCGGCTTTTGAAGCAAAAACAAGCGCTTCGGCGACGGCTTCAATGGTCAGCGCGACGACGATCTGGTTGGCGACCTTGGTGGTCTGACCAACGCCGTTGGGGCCGACCAAAGTGATGTTCTTGCCCATCTTCTCGAAGATTGGTTTGGCGCGCTCGAACGGCTTTTCCTCGCCACCAACCATGATGGTCAGCGACGCAGCCTTGGCCCCGACCTCGCCGCCCGAGACCGGCGCGTCGAGATAGTCGCAACCCAGCTCGTTGATCTTCCTGGCAAAAACCTTGGTCTCGATCGGCGAGATCGAGCTCATGTCGATCACCAGCTTGCCCTCCGTCAGGCCGGACGCGACGCCATTGTCGCCGAACAGCACGTCGGCCACCTGCGGGGTGTCCGGCACCATCAGGATGATAATGTCGGCATCCTTGGCCACGGCGGTATGACCAGAGACCGACTTCAGGCCCTTGGCGACGAGATCTGCAGGCGGCTTGGAGCGATGGTCGCTGGCGATCACCTCGTAGCCGGCGTCCAGCAGATGCCCAGCCATCGGCGCGCCCATGATGCCGAGGCCGATGAAACCGATGACTTCCATTGTGGTTCTCCAAATGACTGTGTGAAACGCCCCCTCATCCGGCCCTTCGGGCCACCTTCTCCCCGAGGGGAGAAGAGGTCGCCAACGGCGGTGCCTGTCTCTTCTCCCCACCGGGGAGAAGGTGGCCGCGCAGCGGCCGGATGAGGGGGCCTCTAGTGCTTACGCCGCCGCACTGCCCTGCCCGGCCAATTCCTTGAACCAGCCCAAGCCAGCTTCCGTGCCGGCCTTCGGCTTGTATTCCGCCCCGATCCAGCCGGAATAGCCGATGCGGTCGATGTGCTCATAGAGGAAGGGATAGTTGATCTCGCCCGTCCCCGGCTCGTGACGGCCGGGATTGTCCGCAAGCTGGATATGCGCGATGCGGCTGAGATTAGCCTCGATTGTACGGGCGAGATCCCCCTCCATGATCTGCATGTGATAGATGTCGTATTGCAGGAACAGGTTCTTCGACCCGATACGATCGATCAGCGCCAGCGCCTGTTCGGAGTGTGTGAGGAAGAAACCCGGAATGTCGCGCGTGTTGATCGGCTCGATCAGCAGCCTGATGCCGGCCTGTTCCAGCTTCTCCGCCGCGAAGGCGAGATTTTCGGCAAAGACATCCTCCAGCACCTTGCGGTCGGCGCCCGCCGGCGCGATGCCTGCCAGGCAGTTGACCTGCTGGCAGCCAAGCGCTTGCGCATAGGCGACCGCCTTGGCGATGCCCTGGCGGAATTCCGGCACGCGGTCCGGCAATGCGGCAATGCCGCGCTCGCCCTTGCCCCAGTCGCCCGCCGGCAGGTTGAACAGCACCTGGGTCAGGCCGTTCTTCTTCAGCCGGGCAGCGACGATTTCGGGCGCATGGTCATACGGGCCGATATATTCGACGCCCTTGAAGCCGGCGCGGGCGGCCGCGTCGAAACGGTCGAGGAAGTCATGCTCGCCAAAGAGCATCGACAGATTGGCTGAAAATCGTGGCATTCTTCTTGTCCTTCTTTTCAATCCAACATCACGATCGCCGTCGGCGCATCTTCCTGATGCTCGGCAAGGTCCTCGAATTCGGTGATCTTGTCGATCTCGGTGCCCATGGAGACGTTCGTGACGCGTTCGAGGATGAATTCGAGCACGACCGGAACCTGGTGTTCTTTCATCAGCCGCTGCGCCTCCTTGAAGGCGGCGGCGAATTCCTCGGGCTTGCGCACCCTGACCGCCTTGCAGCCCATCGCCTCTGCAACCGCAACGTGGTCGACGCCATAGCCGGCTTCCGGATCACCTGATCGGTTGATGTTCTCGAAGGCGAGACTGACCTCGAAATCCATCGAAAAACCGCGCTGCGCCTGGCGGATCAAGCCAAGATAGGCGTTGTTCACGACGACATGGAGATAGGGCAATCTGTGCTGCGCGCCGACCGCCAGTTCCTCGATCATGAACTGGAAATCATAGTCGCCCGACAGCGCGACGATGGTGCGGTCGGGATCGGCGGCGCGAACGCCAAGGGCTGCCGGCAAGGTCCAGCCGAGCGGGCCGGCCTGGCCGCAATTGATCCAGTTGCGCGGCTTGTAGACATGCAGGAATTGCGCGCCGGCGATCTGCGACAGGCCGATAGTGGTGACATAGGTGACGTCGCGGCCAAACGCCTTGTTCATCTCCTCGTAGACGCGCTGCGGCTTCAGCGGCACCTGGTCGAAATGCGTCTTGCGCTTCAACGTCTTCTTGCGAGCCTGGCACTCCTTCGCCCAGCCGGACCAGTCGCGCAATTTTCCTGCCGTCTTCCACTCGGTGGCAACGTCGAGCAGCATCTTCAGAGCCGCACCCGCATCCGACACGACGCCGAGGTCCGGCGCGAAGACACGGCCGATCTGGGTGGGCTCGATGTCGATATGGATGAATTTTTTGCCCTTGGTGTAGACATCGACCGAGCCGGTGTGCCGATTGGCCCAGCGGTTGCCGATGCCGAAGACGAAGTCGGCCTCCAGCATCGTCGCATTGCCATAACGGTGCGAGGTCTGCAGGCCGCACATGCCGGCCATCAGCCGGTGGTCGTCCGGGATCGCGCCCCAGCCCATCAGCGTCGGGATGACCGGAACGCCCGAGATTTCGGCGAATTCGATGAGCAGATCCGACGCATCGGCGTTGATGATCCCACCGCCGGCGACGATCAGCGGCTTCTCGGCCGCGTTGAGCATCGTCAGCGCCTTTTCGGCCTGCGCCCGCGTCATGGCCGGTTTGAACGGCGTCAACGGCTCATAGGCATCGATATCGAACTCGATCTCGGCAAGCTGCACATCGACCGGCAGGTCGATCAGCACTGGGCCGGGCCGCGAGGAACGCATCAGATGAAACGCCTTCTGCAGCACCATAGGCACCAGATAGGGCTCCATGACGGTGACCGCCCATTTCGCGACCGGTGCGGCGATGGCTGATATGTCGACGGCCTGGAAATCCTCCTTGTTCAGGCGCGCGCGTGGCGCCTGACCGGTGATGCACAGGATCGGAATGGAATCCGCGGCGGCCGAATAGAGCCCGGTAATCATGTCGGTGCCGGCCGGACCCGAGGTGCCAATGCACAGGCCGATATTGCCAGCCTTGGCGCGGGTATAGCCCTCCGCCATGTGCGAGGCGGCCTCGACGTGACGGGCAAGCACATGGCGGATGGTGCCCCTCGCCTTCATCGCCGAATAGAACGGATTGATCGCCGCGCCCGGCACGCCGAAAGCGCAGGAAATACCTTCCTTTTCGAGAACGAGAACCGCGGCATCGACAGCGCGCATCCTGGCCATTTCCAGCCCTCCACAGGGTTTGTCATTGTTGGATTGGCCAAGGATGCCAGCAAGTCAGCCATTTTTCAATTTTTTCAGAATATTTTTTCATTTCTAGAAAACTGCGACTATATCTTGATTTTATTGGATTTTCTGTTTTCCAGAAACGCATCCATCCGACCGAGTGAAAAAGTTTTTCATTGCCTGTTTGGCGAAATCGGCGAGAATGGCGACATGGAAACAACAGAAAAACGCCAGCGCGGCCGCCCGCGCGCTTTCAACGGCCCATCGGAGGCTTCGGTGCAGTCGCTCGATCGGGCGTTGCGTATCCTGGCCATCGTCGCGGAGGGCAGCGGCCTGTCGTTGAGCGAGATATCGGCGCAGAGCGGCTTGGCCGCGTCGACCGCCTACCGCATGCTGACGACGCTGCAAAACCACGGCATGGTCGAATTCGATACCAGCGATCAGTTGTGGTCGATCGGCGTCGAGACCTATCGAATGGGCGCGGCCTTCCTGCGCCGCCGCAAGCTGGTCGACCGCGCCCGTGTCGTCATGCAGGAGCTGATGGAGAGAACCGGCGAGACCGCCAATCTCGGCGTCGCCGAGGATGATTGCGTGATCTTCGTCAGCCAGGTCGAGACCCATCAGGCGATCCGCGCCTTCTTCCGGCCGGGCACACGCAGCCCTTTCCATGCGTCGGGCATCGGCAAGGCGGTGCTGGCGCATCTCGAGCCGGAGCGCGTCGGAACTATCCTGCGCAAGGCAGGGCTGCAGCGCTTCACCGACAAGACGCTGTCCGACATCTCCGCCCTCGCCCACGATCTGGCACGAATCAAGCTGCGCGGCTGGTCGGTCGACGACGAGGAGCGGCACCCCGGCATGCGCTGCGTGGCGGCCGCCATCTTCAACGAATTCGGCGAGCCGATCGGCGGCGTTTCGGTCTCCGGGCCGACCGTGCGGGTGACGCCGGAGCGGCTGGCCGAAATCGGCCCGCTGGTGCGCGATGCCGCGGCCGAGGTGACCAGGATGATCGGCGGCGTCAGCTCGGCCTGAGATCATACGAACAGCGAAAAGAGAGGCGGTGGGGCGCCCCTCTTTTCAGCTGATTGGAACGCCACCTCCTCTCAGAGCCGGCAGTAGTGACGATAGCCGTCGTGGCCGATATAGGTGTCGGAGTCGACGTCGTAGCTTGCGTAACGATCGTAGCAGCGGCGGACATGCCATGAGCCGCCGTCTTCGTCGACATAGACGGTCCGGGGCTGCTGGGAGAGCAGGCTGCCCAGTACAAAACCGCCAACGCCTGCGGCGATGCCGATACCGATGTCGCGGTTGTGATGGTTGTGGGCCGCCGAGGGCTGTACGGTGCCGAGCAGAGAGCTGGCGGCGACGGCGGTGGCGATGACGCCGGAAACGAGTGTGCGCGTGAACATGATGATCTCCTTGCTTCGTTGACCGAGGCGATCCATCCGCCTCTTGATCATCTGTCGTCGCGGCAAGGAAAAAGGTTCGAATCTTTTTTCGATTTTTCTGGAACGGCTTGGTTCGCTTGGGCCGAGGTCGTGCTGGCGGCCAGTTCGGCCCGCAGAGATCGGCGAGGACGTTGACGATGGCCAATGTCCTCTTTGCTAGGGAGATCGGTAGCTTCGCCGGCGGTGCCTACTTCGTGGCTACTCTCTCACCCCATGCCCGTGACGTGGCGAAGCCAGAAGGCGAGCGCGATGAAGCCGATGATGGTGGTCACGCCGGCCCAGTCGACATTGGCCTTCTTCACATCGTTGATGATCTTCACCAGCAGCATCCAGGCTACGAAGATGATCGGGAGAATGATGACAAATCTGATCATGCCACACCCCTGCTCGAAGCGATTGCAACGTTTCCATATGTAGGAAACAATCCGGCGGTTTTCAGGATGCCCTCCCCGACAGCCCATACGACATGCCTGATAAAACGGAGTTTTGTCTTTACTGGCGCAACAAATATGCTAACCGGAGCGCCGTGCCCTTGTAGCTCAGCTGGTAGAGCAGCGGTTTTGTAAACCGAAGGTCGGCGGTTCGATTCCGTCCGGGGGCACCATCCCTGTTATTCCCTTTCGCCGAAGCCTCTACGCTCCTTCTTCTGCCTATCCCTGAAATCGTTGTCATTTTCGGCGTACACGGCATCCCACACGAGCCTCGACGACGTTCGGGAACAGTTCGGTCGGTTTACCGCTAACCGCAATTCGATCGGTATGCTTTGCTCACTGCTCAAGCGCTTCGATATTCGCGAGGACGCGCTGGAGCAGCGACACGAGTGTGTCGACCTCCTCCGGCGACAGACCTTTCATGATATCGGCATTGCCCTGCCGCAGTATCGCGCGGCCAGCCGGCAATCGCGCAAGCGCTTCGTCCGTCAGCGATATCAGGCTCGAGCGCCCGTCGCGCGGATCGGGCTCACGCTTGACGATGCCATCGCGCTCCATCCGGGCGAGCATCTGAGCCATGGTCGGCTGCTCCACCTTCGCCCAACGCGCGAGTTCCGTCTGTGACAGTCGTTCTCCATCCTTGAGTGCCACCAGTACGGGCAACTGCGCCGTGGCGAAGCCGAGGTCGCGCAGCCGCGCGTCGCCGATACGGCTCAGTTCGCGTGCGATACGGCTGAAGTAATGGCCAGGATGGCGAAGCGGCTCCCAATCATCATCGGTATTGGGCATTGCATAGGCTCCTATGTTCATTTACATAGGCTCCTATGTACATGGAGGTTGATGATATGGCAATGGATCGGATCGCGATCATCGGCGGCGGCCCCGGCGGGCTGTTGCTGGCGAGACTGCTGCAATTGGGCGGTCTCTCCCCCGTCGTGTTCGAGCGGGATGCGCATGCCGGGGAGCGGCCGCAAGGCGGATCGCTCGACCTGCATGACGAAACTGGCCAACGCGCGATGCGGCTGGCGGGCCTAGAAGCCGAGTTCACCACTGCGGCCCGCCCCGAGGATCAGGGGGACCGGCTTTACGACGTTGACGGCACCCTGCTGTTCGACCGCAACGGGCCCGCTGACGATCGGCCCGAAATCGATCGGACGATCCTGCGTCAGATCCTTCTGGATGCGCTCACGCCCGGCACGGTGCGCTGGGGACATCGCGTCCTCGAAATCACGCCTGCCGACGATGGCCATGCGCTGATCGGCGATAGGTGGTGCGAGCGCTTCGATGTGGTGGTCGGCGCAGATGGCGCATGGTCGCGCGTTCGACCGCTGCTCAGCCATGCCGTGCCAGCCTATGAAGGCGTGACATTGGTCGAACTGGGCTTCGACGTGGAACGGCATCCCGCCATCGACGCACTGACAGGCAGTGGCAAGATGTTTGCGGTCGGCAACAATCGCGTCCTGATCACCCAGCGAAACGGGCTCGGCCATATTCGCGGATATGCCGGCCTGCGCCTGGACGAGGCGACCGCGCGGAACTGGCAGGCGGTGTCGCCCGAAAGGGTGCGCGCAGAGTTGCGTGAGCCCTTCGCCGAATGGGCTCCCGCGTTGAAGGAAATCATCGAGACCGGGGATTTCATCGCGGTCCGTCCACTCTATGCGCTGCCTGTCGGGCATCGCTGGACCAGTCGTTCGGGGCTGACTCTCCTGGGCGATGCGGCGCACCTGATGTCTCCCTTCTCGGGTGAAGGGGTGAATCTCGCGCTCGCCGATGCGGTTGATCTCGCCGAGGCATTGACCTCGGGCCACGGCTGGCAGGCCGTCAACGGATATGAAGAGGCAATGGCGGGACGGGCTGCCATCGCGGCGGTAGGGGCTGCTCAGGGCCTGAGCGGCGCCTTCTCGTCCGAGGGAGCTAGTCCGGTTCTGCAACATTACTTGTCACGGGTGAATGAACATTGACAGCCGACAAGGTGGTTGGACCCCGGTGGCACCCAGTTCACTGGCGGTAACTTAGTTACTGGCAGTCACAAGAGGCACCGATAACTTTGCAGCTTGATGAGCTTTCGTGCCCTTCTTCACCGGGCACGCGAGGTCGACTTTATGGATGTCGCGCTGTCCTACGTCGCCTTGTTCTATCTCGGCTGGATCGCGAGCGCCGGTCCAACATAAACGATGCAGCTAGCTTAGTAGGTCCGCCATTTCAAACCCCAATCGCCGCCACCAATATCCGGTTCTGCCTCCGTATCGCCGCGCGCAGTTCCGGTATCTTCGCCGCGTCGCGCCTCGCAAACTCAATGAACATCATGTTCATGTTGTTGAAGACCAGTTCGCCGAGCGCTGTCCCGTCGATGCCGCACCAGACCGAGCGCCTGCAGCCGGGCGATGAGCGCGCGGATCTGCTTGGTGAGCGCGCGGTCGAGCGCGGCGTAGGCTTGGCCGAACGGGCCCGGTTCCATCGAGCTCTGCGAAAACAGGACGGGTATCCTGTTATTAGGCGACATCATCTCTGTCGGCCCGCTGATCGATCGACTTCTATCACTCGGACATCCCCGACTTCATGGCGACGCTCACGCGCCTGCGCGACCTTGGTGTCCGTCCGCCCCGATATCTTTATGAGGCGCTCGCAATTTGGGCAGACGCGTTCGCCCTCGTGAACGTATTCCTCACCCTCACTGACTTATAGACATAAGCGGTCCAGATGCCGGTCCCTACAAACGACGCTATGGCTGCCAGCAACGCATCACCTGCGAGCACCTTGTTCACCGGATCGCCCAGAACTGACGCGATCCAGATGGTGTCGAGGATGAATACGACCGGAATTGCCAGCCACTGGAGCAGAAACAATTGCGGAAAGCGGTGGCTTCGCCGCAGCATCGAAACGAGCACAACCAACTGAAGTGCCAGAAATGCCAGATTGAGAGCAACCTCGCCATACACCGCCAGGGGCCCATTCGAGAGAGTCATGAGTTGCTGGTAGCCGTCGGCCGAATTGGCGAAGTCGGCGAGTGTGCGCAGCGGTGACAATGCCTGGCCGATCGCCAGCAGCATCAGCCAGCCGCCGATGCCTACAAGAGCCGCAGGATTCTGTGACGGCTTCGTGGCTGATCGAACAGCAAAGAAAACAGGCACGCCGATCAACAGCAGCATGATCGCCCAATGCCAGATGGAAAACGCCCCCATTTACCCCTCCCCTATTTATGCCCCTATAAGTTGTACAAGATTTCAAATTCAACTCAAGAGTCGAGCCTCGTCTGAAACCAAGTCTTATGCCGAGCGGCGATTTCTCCTGTCTGCTCCTGACTCCTCACACCCCGATCGCCGCTACCAGTAGCCGGTTCTGCCTGCGTATCGCGGCGCGTACCTCCGGGGTCCTCGCCTCGTCGCGCTTCGCGATGAACATGGTGTCATGTTGCTGAAATCAGTTCGCCGAGCGCTGCCCTCGTCGATATCACTGCCGTATAAGGCCAAGCGCCTACGGCCAGGCGACCAGGGGCAAATCCGCGCGGTGAGCGAGCGATCGGGGCCCGGTACAGGCCTGGCCGAACGGGCTGTCGGGCAGTTGTGTCGAGATCGCCATCGCCTGCCGCCACATCTCCTGGGCCAGATAGTGCAGCGAGGTGCTTGATAGGATGTCGATCACCTTCCGATTTTTTGACACATTTTGTGATTTGCACGATACCGCTAACGGGGCTCTGGTAGGCGCAGGCCTTTCCGGCTTCAGGCACTTGGCGGAATGGGCGGGGCGGGGTGAAAGGTGGCCAACCATGGCCCAGGCAAGCACCATTGTCTTAAGCGGCGACTATGGCTACACCCAGTATAAGGCATCCGGCCTGCCCGCCGACACCACCATCGATGCCACCGACGCCTCGTGGATCGTCGCCAATCAGGGAAGCCCCACCAACCTCTATCCCTTCGCGGTCGTCAACCCCGGCGCCAACCTCCTGGCATTTGGCGGCACGATCAACGGCACGGTCTCCCAAACCGGCGACTGGGAGGACATTTACGTCAACTCCGCCGCAGTCCGTATAAATTCAGCCCACAACTTTGTCATCGACGATTGGACGGTTACCCAGCCCTGGGATGGCATCCGTGTCGGCGGCACGGGCACCTTCGTCATCGAAGATAGCTATGTCGGCTACTCCCGCGACGACGCGGTCGAGGACGATGACGTCATCGGCGGCACGATCAAGGATTCCCTGTTCGACCACGTGTTTTCCGGAGTGAGCCTTGGCGACGGTGATGTGGATGGGTCTGACAACACGGTCATCATGGATGGCATGCTTCTGGGCATGGGAGAGTACCTTCGCAAAGGCGAGATGACCCACGGTTCGCCGTTTAAACTCGACAAGGGGACAGGCTCTAACGATATCGTGCCCAGCCTGCACTTTATCGATTGTGTGGTGGCGATCACCGACGTGAACCACAACGGCATGGAGCGGCTGCAGCGGGCCTGGGACAAGACGGTCGAGTCGCACGGCAACTACTATCTCAACCTCTCTGACACGCCGCTGCCGTCCAGTTATCCAATGCCGCCCGACGGTTGGACGGTCCTTCAAGGCCAGGCGGCGCGCGATTACTGGGCCAACGCCAAGGCGGTCTGGCATGCAGCCCATGACGGGACTGACCAGCCACCGTCACCGCCGACCCCGCCTACCGACCCGACCACGGGAACTACCGGGGACGACACTTTTTTCGGCACTGCCGCGGCCGATACCTATGATGCTTTGGCTGGCAACGACATACTGTGGGGCCGGGGTGGCAACGACGTGCTCAACGGTGGCGCCGGCAAGGACACCTTCGTGTTTGACACGGCCTTTGGCCCGGACAATGTCGCTACGCTCCCCGACTTCCACGCAGCGGACGACGCGCTCTATCTCGACAACGCCGTCTTCACCAGCCTCGGCCCCGGTTCCTTGTCCAGCCCGACGCAGGTGAACTCGTCCTATTTCGAGTTGCGCCAACACGCCACCAGCCATAACGATTACCTGCTCTACAACCAGACCACGGGCATTCTGTACTATGACCCCGATGGCTCGAAATCGGCCGCTCAGGTGGAAATCGCCCACCTACAGGCCGGGGCGGTCCTGACCTTCCACGACGTGTACGTCATTTGATCGCCGAGGCGATCGCACATGGCACTACGAAGCGCGGGCGTGAGGTCCGACGAACTACGCCGGATTCTGTGAAGGGTTATTGGCGGATCCGACTGCAAAGATCCCTCCCCTAGAGATGCCGCTATGGGTTGCACTTCAGGTTCGACTCAAGAGGGCTGGGCACCGTCGCCTTCCAACGATCGATGCCGCCGCCTGTTCCTGGCAATTACACCCCAATCGCCGCCACCAGTATCCGGTTCTGCCGGCGTATCGCCGCGCGTAGCTCCGGTATCTTCGCCTTGTCGCGTTTAACGAACTCGATGAACATCATGTTCATGTTGTTGAAGATCAATTCGCCGAGCGCCGCCCCGTCGATGTCCTGCCGCACAAGGCCGAGCGCCTGCAGCCGGGCGATCAGCGCGCGGATCTGTTCGGTCAGCGCGCGGTCAAGCGCGGTGTAGGCCTGGCCGAACGGGCTGTCGGGCAGTTGCGTCGAGATCGCCATCGCCTGCCGCCACATCTCCTTGCTGAGATAGTGCAGCGAGTGCTCGATATAGATGCCGACCAGCGTGTCCAGCGCATCGCCGACATTGGCCGGCGGCCTGGCGACGACGCCCTGCCCGGCATTGAGCACCTCGTTGACTTCCAGCGAGACGATGGCGCCGAGGATGTCACCCTTGTTCTGATAGTAATTGTAGATGGTGCCGATCGAGACTTCGGCCTGGGCAGCGATGGCCTCGATCTTGGCACCCTCATAACCGGCGTCGCGGAAAAGCTCCGCAGCCGCCTCGATGATGCGGCGGTGCCGATCCGCCTTTTGCCTTGCCCGCAATCCGCTCATCTTAGCCTCTTGCCATAAAAACAGAATTGACTCAATTTTAGAATTGGTTCAATTTTTTGCAAGAAGCCAAAAAGGCAAGGGAGAACACTCGATGTCCGCTAAACCTGCATCCAGGAATCCGCTTTCCACTCTGAAGAGCCATCTGCATGCGGCGTGCGCCGCCACGGCACTGCTGCTCGGGGCCAGCAGTCTCGCCCAGGCCGCCGACCTCAACGCGCTGATCTGGTGCGATCATGCCGATCCGGCGTTGCTGCAACCCTTTGAAGAGGCCAATGACGTCAAGGTCAACGTCAAGGAATTCGAGGGCACCGGCGCTGGGCTCGCCATCGTCGAGCAGTCGCAGCCCGGCGACTGGGACGTGATGGTGATCGACAGCATCGACGTGCCGCGCGGCGTCGAGAAAGGCCTGTTCGAGCCGCTGCCGGAAGACAGACTGCCGCTGGCCGACCTGTTCCCGCAGGTGAAGATGGACGGTTCCACCGTGGTCGGCGGCAAGCGCTACGGCATCACCGAAAAGTTCGGCTACAACACGATCGGCTACAACAAGACCAAGGTCGATCCGGCCGACATGCAGTCGATGGCGGCGCTGACCGGCGACAAGTACAAGGGCAAGGTCGCCATCTACGACTACTATCTGCCGGTCATCGGCATGGCCGCGCTGGCCATCGGCAAGAAGACGGCCGAGCTGACCGAAGCCGACCTGCCCGCCCTCAAGGATGAGCTTCTCAAGATGAAGGCGAACGCCAAGCTGGTCGGCGAAGTGACCGCCAGCCAGACGGCGCTGGCGACCGGCGAGGTCGACATACTTGTTGGTGGCGGCGAATGGGTGACGGCGGGGCTGGCCAAGGAAAACCCGGCGCTGGACTTCTCCATTCCCAAGGAAGGTGCGGTTCTGTGGTCGCAGTCGCTGGCCATGTTCAAGGACTCCAAAAACAAGGACATGGCGCTGAAATTCATCCAGTACATCATGGGCCCGGAAGGCCAGGCGCGGCTTGCCACCTCGTCCTGCTACTGGGGCATGCCGGCGAACACCAAGGCGACGCTGACCGACGAGCAGAAAAAGATCCTGCGTTTCGACGAGCAGCCGGGCTTCCTCGCCCGCGCCCAGTCCTATCCGGCGCCGAACGCCGATCTCGACAAGAAGATGCAGGATATGTGGACCGAAATACTGCAGGCAAAATGAGCGATTGCGGCTGATGAAGTCAATTGGAAGCAACGGGCGTGCCTTGCCCTGGGCGCTGGTGACGCCGGCGCTCAGCTGGACGCTTTTGTTCTTCGTGCTGCCCTTCATCGCCATGGGGCTGTCCAGCCTGACGGCGCATGAGGGCGGCGGCTTCACGGCGTCCAACTACAGCCAGTTCTTCACCAACCCCTCCTACTGGCAAGCGATGGTGAACTCGCTTGAGGTGACGGCGATCGTCACCGTCGTCTCCGTGCTGCTCGCCTACCCGTTTGCCTGGATCCTGGCGGAACAGGTGCCGGAACGCTGGCAACGGCTGGCGCTGATGCTGGCCGTGCTGCCGTTCTGGACCTCCTATGTCGTGCGCTCCTATTCCTGGCTTCTGGTGCTGGCGCAGAACGGCGTGGTCAACCGGGCGCTGACCGGCACCGGCCTGTTCAGCGAGCCGCTGCAACTCGCCAACACGCGCTTCGCCACCGTCACCGGCTTCGTGCATTTCTTCGTCATGCTTTTGACGCTGACGATCTTCGCCAACCTCAAGCAGCTCAGCCCGAGCTACCGCAAGGCCGCCGCCGATCTCGGCGCCGGGCCGGTGCGCACCTTCCTGCATGTCGTCCTGCCGCTGACCTTGCCCGGCATCATGGTTGGCGCCTTCCTCACTTTCGTGCTGTGCATCGGCGACTACATCACACCGCAGATCCTGGGCGGCAACAACGAACTCCTGATGCCGCAGCTGGTGATGATGCAGATCGGCCGGCGCGGCGACTTTCCGCTGGCCTCGGCGCTGTCGATCATCCTGATGGCGGTGGTCACCTTTGCCTATCTCGGCTGCGCGCGCTGGCTTAAGATCGAGCGGGCCTGAGATGGGCAGGATCGTCCGCATCGCCTCGTGGCTCTACGCCGTCCTGATCTACGGCTTCATCTTCCTGCCGGTGGTCGTGCTCGTGCTGTTTTCGTTGCAGGCCACGTCGTTTCCGATCCCGCCCTTCACCGGCCCGTCGTTGCGCTGGTACGATGCGGTTCTCTCGGACCCGCGGCTGACCTCGGCGCTGGCCAATTCGCTGCTGGTGGCGTCCATCTCGTCGCTCGCCGCCGTCACGCTCGGCTTCCTCTCGGCCTGGGGCTTTGCCCGCTTCGTCCTGCCCGGATCTGGCCTGCTGCGCGGGCTGATCACGCTGCCACTGACGGTCAGCTATCTCATCATCGGCATGGGGCTTCTGGTGCTGTTCAACTGGGCTGGCGTGCCGAAATCGCTGCTTGCGGCAGGGATCGGCCATGTCGTGATCAACCTGCCGCTGTGCTTTGCCATCATCTACAGCCAGATGGGCGACCACCAGATCAACATCGAACGCGCCGCGCGCGATCTCGGCGCGCCGGAATGGAAAGTGCTGCTGTTGATCACCGTGCCGGTCATGGCGCCGGCAATCTTCGCCGGCTTCTTCCTGTCGATGACCTTCTCGTGGGACGAGTTCGTCATCTCTTTCCTTTTGACCCGTTTCGACACGACCTTGCCGGTGGAAATCTGGAACCTGCTGCGCTCCGGCCTCAACCCGAAAACCAATGCCGTCGGCTCGCTGGTCTTCGCCGTCTCGATCGTGCTGGTCGTGCTGTTCGAACTGACATTGCTGCGCAGGAGAAGAGCATGACTGCACCCCTGGTCGACATAAGTTCCGTATCGCATCGCTTTGGCCAGCAAATCGTGCTGAAGAATGTCTCGCTCAAGATCGAGCCGGGCAGCTACACGATCCTGCTCGGACCCTCAGGCTCCGGCAAGACGACGCTGCTGTCCATTCTGGGCGGCTTCGTCACGCCCAGCGAAGGCAAAGTGTTCATCCGCGGCGAGGACTGCACCTCGGTGCCGCCGGCCAAGCGCCCGACGACGACGGTGTTCCAGGACTACGCGCTGTTCCCGCATATGAGCGTCGGCGGCAATGTCGGTTTTGGGCTGCGCATGCAGGGCGTCGACGGCGCGACCCGGGCTGCAAAGGCACGCGAGGCGCTGGCGCTGGTTGGGCTGGCCTCCGCTTTCGACAAGAAGCCGCATCAGCTCTCCGGCGGCCAGCGGCAGCGCGTGGCGCTGGCGCGTGCGCTGGTGATCGAACCGGCGGTGCTTTTGCTCGACGAGCCACTCGGCGCGCTTGACCTCAAATTGCGCCGGCAAATGCAGGACGAGTTGAAGGCGATCCAGAAGCGCGTCGGCACTGCCTTCATCCACGTCACCCACGACCAGGAAGAGGCCATGGCGCTGGCCGACCATTGCGTGGTGATGAATGACGGGCGCATCGAGGACGAAGGCCCGCCCGAGCGCGTCTATGCGCGGCCGGCGACGCGCTTCTCCGCGACCTTCATGGGCGAAAGCACGATCCTCGCCGGCACGGTTGCGGAGGCCAAGGACAGGACCAGCACGGTCGCGACGCCGGTCGGGCGGATTTCACTGCCCTGCACGTTGCCGGTCGGCTCGGCCGTCGGGCTCGCCATACGGCCGGAGCATCTCGTCTTCGGCGTGGGCAGCGGCGGTGTCAGGCTGGGTACGGCCGAGGTGAGCGACATCGTCTTCCAGGGCAGCTTCAAGCGCGTGCTCGCCGTTTCCGTCGAAGATCCGTCGCTACACTTCATCGCCAGGCTGCCGCCTACCGCCACCGTCCAGCCCGGCGACACGGTCGCGATTTCGTGCGATATCGGCGCGATCATCCTTTTGACGGATTGAACATGGGCACGCTTCGGCTCATCGACGCGCCAGACTGGTACGAGACCATCCGCATGGCCGACGGTGTCACGCTGGTCCACGAGCCGTGGATCAAGCCATTCTTCCGCTGCAACATGTGGCATGTGCGGGGCCGCGACCGCGATCTCCTGTTCGACACTGGCCTCGGCCATTTCAGCCTCAGGCGTCATGTGCCGCTGGTGAGCGAGCGACAACTGACCTGCGTCGCCAGCCACACGCATTTCGACCATATCGGCTGCCACCATGAATTTCCCGACCGCTGCGTGCACGCGGCCGAGGCTCAAATCCTCGCCGATCCGCGCAACGAATGGACCGCCGCCAGCACCTACGCGACGGACGAGATGTTCGAGGGCATGCCGCAAGGTTGGGACACGGCACGCTACGGCATTCTACCCGCACCCGCCGGTCGTCTGCTCGCGCATGGCGATGTCATCGATCTCGGCGACCGCGCTTTCGAGGTGATCCATACGCCTGGCCACTCGCCCGGCGGCATCGCGCTTTACGAAAACAGGACGGGCATCCTGTTATCCGGAGACATCATCTATGACGGCCCGCTGATCGACGATGTCTACCACTCCGTGGTCGATGACTATATCGCAACCTTGCTGCGCCTGCGCGACCTCGACGTCTCGGTCGTGCATGGCGGCCATTTCCCGAGCTTCGGAAAGGTGCGCTATCGCCAGCTTGTCGACGAGTACTTGGCACAGAAGCGGCAAGCCGGCTGCCATCTGCGGCAGCGTTCATAGCTGAGCATCCGTTGGCGCAACAGCTGGAATGTCCGCTCAATATCCGGCACCCGGTCTTCGCTTCCAGCCAGGAAGCACATGCCCGGCCAGGTCAGGTCCGAGTTACAGCGCCCTTTGCGGACAAGGCGCCCCGGCGGCATCACCACAGCGCGACGCCGTGGGTTGAGGCCGGAAGCTCGTCTCTTCGGACTGGCGCACCAGTTCGGCAAAGAGCAGCGCGAAGCTTCCCAGCATCAGAAAGACGATGATCAGGCGTGTTACCGGCAATATGACGGCCTCGACTGGCTAGCCCCACGCCACCCATCCGATGCCCGGCTAACATGACGGGTCCGGCTTTACGAGAGCTTAAGCCCGGTCTTAACCATCACATTCGCGCAGCCTCTGACATGACGCGCGAACGGCACGTCCGCAACCCGCCGTTCTGCCGTCGCCTTGCCATCCGGGATAGCCACGGCATCCGGGATAGCCACGGCATCCGGGATAGCCACGGCATCCGGGATAATGCCTCTCTTTGCAGACCTGGCCCGCCCATGCTACCCCGGCGCTGGCGCGGCCCAGCAACAGCGTGCTGCCAACCGGTCGTCGTCGGGGAACCATGAGCAAAACCGCCAGCCGCATCGCCTTCGTCTCGTCCGACACCGCCGACGCCAAGACGGCGCTGGAAAGCCTGTCGGCGCGCTATGGCCAATCCTCCGTCGAGGATGCCGAGATCGTCGTCGCGCTTGGCGGTGACGGCTTCCTGCTGCAGACGCTGCGCGAGACGATGGGGACCGGCAAGAAGGTCTACGGCATGAACCGTGGCACCATCGGTTTCCTGATGAACGAGTACCGGTCCGGCGGGCTCACCGAGCGGATCGCGGCCGCGGTCGCCGAAACGATCCGCCCGCTGGAGATGCTGGCCGAGACCTCGGCAGGCGAAACGCTTTCGGCGCTGGCGATCAACGAAGTCGCGCTGTGGCGGCAATCCTATCAGACGGCCAAGATCCGCATCACCGTCGATGAGCAAATACGGCTTGAGGAACTGAGCTGCGACGGTGTGATGATCGCGACGCCGGCCGGGTCCACCGCCTACAATCTTTCCGCGCACGGGCCCATCCTGCCGCTCGACGCGCCACTGCTGGCGCTGACCCCGGTCAGCCCGTTTCGCCCGCGCCGCTGGCGCGGCGCGCTGCTCTCCAACAAGGCGACCGTGCGCTTCGACATCCTCGAGCCGGAAAAGCGGCCTGTGAACGCCGCCGCCGACCATACGGAAGTCAAGGCGGTGACCTCGGTCACGGTCAGGGAATCGCCCACTGCGACGGCGACGTTGCTGTTTGATCCCAATCATTCCTGGAACGAACGCATTCTCGCCGAACAGTTCCGCTATTGAGCCGGCGCCGCGACCGACACCTCGATTAAGCATCCCGATTAAGGTTACAACTTCACAATCGCGCCAATCACGGCCGTTTCTGTTGACAAATCGAGGGCTTGCTCCTAATTGCAATACCAATCTTGCAGGCGCGTGGCGCTTGCCGCGATAGACGCCGTTAGACGCCGTTGCGCTTCCCCGAACCAGCCAAAGACAGCAACAATTGTCCTCAGACACCACGACCGCTCCAGAAGCGTTGACCTTTTCAGACCTAGGCCTGTCGCCGAAGGTTCTTTCCGCAGTCACCGACGCCGGCTACACGCAGCCGACGCCGATACAGTCAGGTGCCATTCCGCACGCGCTTCTCGGCAAGGACGTGCTGGGCATCGCCCAGACCGGCACCGGCAAGACGGCATCCTTCGTGCTGCCGATGCTCACAAGACTGGAAAAGGGCCGCGCCCGTGCCCGCATGCCGCGCACGCTCATTCTCGAGCCGACACGTGAGCTTGCCGCGCAGGTCGAGGAAAACTTCGTCAAATACGGCAAGAACCACAAGCTCAACATCGCGCTCTTGATTGGCGGCGTGTCGTTCGACGAACAGGACAAGAAGCTGGAGCGCGGCGCCGACGTGCTGATCGCGACGCCCGGCCGCCTGCTCGATCACCGTGAGCGTGGCAAGCTGTTGCTCAATGGCGTCGAGATCCTCGTTATCGACGAAGCTGACCGCATGCTCGACATGGGCTTCATCCCCGACATCGAGCGCATTTGCGAGATGATCCCGTTCACCAGGCAGACGCTGTTCTTCTCGGCGACGATGCCGCCGGAGATCACCAAGCTCACCGAAAAATTCCTGCATGCGCCGGTTCGCGTCGAGGTCTCGAAGGCCGCGTCCGCAGCGACCAACATCATCCAGCGCCTGGTCAAGTCCGGCTCCAAGCCATGGGACAAGCGCGAGACCTTGCGCAATTTGATCAAGGCAGAGGATGCGGAGCTGAAGAACGCCATCATCTTCTGCAACCGCAAGGTGGAAGTGTCGGAACTGTTCCGCTCGCTGCTGAAGTATGATTTCGACGCCGGCGCGCTGCATGGCGACATGGACCAGCGCGCGCGCATGCAGATGCTGGCCAATTTCCGCGATGGCAAGCTGCGCTACCTGGTCGCCTCCGACGTCGCCGCGCGCGGTCTCGACATCCCCGATGTCAGCCACGTCTTCAATTACGATGTGCCGATCCATGCCGAGGACTACGTTCACCGCATCGGCCGCACCGGACGCGCCGGGCGCTCTGGAAAATCCTTCACCATCGCGACCAAGTCGGACACCAAGTACATCGACGCCATTGAGCGGCTGATCGGCAACAAGATCGAGTGGCATGATGGCGACCTGTCGACAGTGGTCGCCAGCGAAGGCGAGGACGATGCTCCGCGCCGCGGCAAAGGCGCGCCGCGCCGTGCCGGCCGCAAGGACGACGACCGCAAGGAGCGCAAACCACGCGAACGCCACGCCAGGCCCAGCGAAGAACCGGCACCGGAAACGGTCCGCGAGGATCAGCCCAATGTGGCCGAGGGCGCGGTCGCCGACATCGGCGAACGCCGCTCGCGCAAGGACGCGATCCGATCGGAAAACACCGAGCGCAAATCATCCGATCGCAACGAGCAGCGCGCACCGGAACGCGGCGACACCAGGCCGCAACGCGACAGCAACCGCCCTGCCCGCCAACGCCACCAGGAAGACAACGACTCCACCGTCGGCTTCGGCGATGACATGCCGGCCTTCATGAAGATCGTCGCCAAGGTCTGATACGCCAGCGCTGCGCGTCCTCTTGGACGCGCAAAAGCAGCCGTTTGCGCTGGAATCGGCAATTTGCCGATTCGTATCGCCAGATCGGCACCGAGATCGACAAATCCATCGGAAAGCTGGAGGTCAACCTCGTCCCGAGGATAGGTCCGCATGTAATCCGCGATGACCCATACGGGGAAATCCGGACCGAACAGAACTGCTGCGCTCACGCGCAGGATGCCCGACGGCTCCGATCGCTGGTTGCGGATTGCAGTGCTCGCCAGACAGGAGCAATCAATTGTCGGGAAGCGGCGCCGGTGTGTCACTCAAGGTCCGCAGGTAAGCGATGAGGTCAGCTCGCTGCTTCTCGTCCTGCATACCCGGGAAAATCATATCTGTTCCGGGCAAAGCGAATGCCGGATTTGAGATAAAGGAATTGAGCTCCTCAAAGGTCCAAGTGCCGCCGGCTTCCTTTATAGCTGACGAATACGGGACATCGCTTTGTGAGGCCTTCGGCCGCCCTACGACGCCCCACAGATTGACCCGTTTGGGGATCTTAAGGTTCGGCGATGCAAGATGACAGGCCCCGCACGTTCCGTCGAAAATTTCCTTGCCTGATTCAGCGCTTGCCGATGCAAGTCGCGCCAAAATCGGCGCAACGGCCGGTCGTCCGGCGCCATGACTGCGCAAGTAGGCCACGATGTCATCGTGACCCCTGAGCTTGGCCAAATGTATGGGCGGATTTCCATTCGATGTCAGTGCGTTGACCTCTGCCCCGGCGTCCACAAGATGAATGACGCACTGAAGGCAGCCATTTTCGGCAGCCACGTGCAGCGGCGTCTGCGCTTTCGCCACCTGATTTGGATCGGCCCCATTGTCGAGCAACAGCTTCACGATCTCGGCGTGCCCAGCCTTGTTGGCGGCGTAGAGTGGCGTTCTTTGCCAGCTGACGGGCAAATTGACGTCCGCGCCATGATCGATCAGAAGTTTGGCTAACTCGACATTTCCGCCTTCGCAGGCGATGTAGAGCGCCGTAACGCCGTCAATTTCGTTAACAGCGGCGCCTTTGTCCAAGGCGGAAGCCACCGCCGCGACGTCGCCATTCCTGACAAGATCACCTAAGTTGCTCGCCTGGGCGGGCAGTGTAAAAAGGCAAAGGACGCATGAAGCTCTTGTCACCCACATGCGTCCTCGCTTGATCATTGTATCCTCCCTGAAGAGAGTTCCATGACGGGTTGATCTAGAACAAGGGCTTGCTGGTGGTGACACGGCTAGCCGAGAATGGCCGCTTTCGCCTCGGAAGCAGACATGTTGATCCAACCATGCCCGTTTATGAATTCACGCCCTAAAGCGTGTCGCGTCCGAACGGATTCAGGCAACCCGCTTTAGGTCTTTGTGTCATGCATGTCGTTGTCCCATAACCGAGGTTGGGCGACATGCATTAGCCAGCCTGGCTCGCCCGTCACATCGGTCCAGGCATCATCTTGGTCGGCTTCTCCAGCATCGGAAATTCGGCCTTACTGCATTTCACGTTCGGGTTCGTCGGACTGAACATCCCGTTCGGGTTGTCCGTCAGCCAGGCGTGAAGATCATAGTGCACGAACTCCCGCGGGATGAGCGGATAGTGCCCCTCCATCGGTCCCATGAAGGTTTGGCCGAAAAGCTTCGGAGGTTCCTTGATGTCTGGCGTCAGAGGCACCAGCCATTCCGCACCCACCAGGCGCAAACCCTTCTTGGTCGGTTCGTAAATGAGCACATTGGGGTGCATCGGGTCGAGTTTTTGGCCGACACTCGGGACGTTGACGAAATGGATACCCATGGCGCCTTTCGGGTAATCCATCGCACCCGCTATCTTTTCGCCGCTGTAGTAGACGCAGCCGACTGTCGACAGATAAAGATCGCGGACGGCTGCGGTGTAGTCTTCATATTTGGCGAGCGACTTTTTCAAGGCATCGATGTCGGCCTTGTTGGCGTCCTCGGCCCGCGCCGTAGCGACGCCCAACCATGCGCTCATCAGGCCTGTTAAAGCAAGGACGCCGCAGCGCCCAAGACTGGCTGTTCTTGGCATGCATTCCTCCCAGATTTTCTCATCTGGCCGTGCAAGACCCGAGGCGGAAAAATTTCTGAGTGCGCGGCCAGTTGCACCGCCTCATCCCCTACGGAACGGCAATTACGCTATTCCTTTCCGTGGTTGCGGGGAAGTTTTTATTTAGCATAAACTAATGTTCTGGCGCGAATCCGAAGAGCGCCCTTAACAGCCCAAACAAAAACGGCCCCAACGCGGGGCCGCTTCGCATTCCTCGCCGAACAGATCAGGTAAGCGGCGACAGCTGGATTTCGACGCGGCGGTTCTGAGCGCGCCCTTCGGCCGTAGCGTTCGATGCGACCGGACGCGTCTTGCCGAAACCGGTGACGGCGAAGCGGCGCTGATCGACGCCCTGGCCGGACAAATAGTTGGCGACCGCCAGGGCGCGGCGCTGGGACAGGTCGAAATTGTGCTGATCCCCACCAGTCGAATCGGTGTGGCCGAACACATCGACCGTGGTCTGCTTGAACTTCTTCAGCACCAGCGCGACCGAATTCAGCACCTGGTAGAAGCCGGGCTTCACTGCGTCCTGATCCGTATTGAAGGTGATATCGGAGGGCATGTTGAGGATGATCTGGTCGCCGCTACGGGTGACGCTGACGCCGGTACCCTCGAGTTGCCGGCGCAGTTCGGCTTCGTTCTGGTCCATTGTGGCGCCGATGGCACCACCGGCAAGCGCACCGATGCCCGCGCCGATCAGCGCGTTGCGGCGGTCGTTGCCGCCGGCAAGCAGGCCAAGGCTGGCACCCGCCAGGGCGCCAAGGCCAGCACCGGCAGCGGTGTTGGAAATCTTCTGGTCGCCTGTATACGGATCAGTGGTGGTGCAGGCACTCACGAGCACAGCCGTCGCCACGACGACGAGCACAGTCTTTTTCATAGGATGGTCCCTCTCCAAGTCACGCCTTGCGGTGGCGCCAAATCAGCCCTTCCGGCGACTTGTACCATGAATTGCGGCGAAAAACGGAACGGCAAAAACGCCGCCCACGGCTTTTCCGGGGATCACACCCCGGCGACGGCGCCGCATCGCCACGCCGGGGTGGCCTGAATTAGGCTACCAGAGATTCTTGCCATCGATGACCACCACTTCGACCTTGTCCAGATCGAAATCATCGAACAACCGCGAATTGACGCTGATCTTGGGATTCTCGAAATTAGGCTCGCCCGTCGACCAGTCCGGCGTTTCCGTGAAGGTGCCGCAGCCGCAGGTAGCGCAAAACCCATGCTTTACCGTTTTCGACCCCCATCGGTAGAAAGAAACGTTCTCCATCGGGCTGGTGAGCTTGAATTGCGATGGAATGTAGTAGGCCCAGAGCGAGCCGCGTTTCGAGCAGAACGAACAGGTGCATTGCGTCACAGTCTGCGGTGCCTGCGAAACCTCAAACGTCGTCGCCTTGCAATGACAGCTTCCCTTGATGGTCATCGACGAATTCCTCTCCATTGCCCGCCACCTATGCGGCAAAGGCAGCATAAAGAAGTGCTCCTGACAACCGTCTGTCATCATGCGTCCACCGAACCACGAATGCCCGGGCTGCCCAGGCATAGACAAGCTCCGGCAAGTCAGTAGCCTGCCCCATTACACGCGGCCGCGGATGTCGTGTCGTCAATAAGAGCGAGGCGGCACGAACAGGCAGATTGTCTTGCCGGCGTCGAGACCGGCCTGATGCGCGCACCAGTGGAACTCACCGTCAGGGCTGTCCTTGACGCGCTTGTCGCTCATGGGAACAACCTCACCCGTGCCGGCGATGACATAGCCCTCGGGTTTTTCCAACACTTCGCCAGTATGAGCCGTACGACAATCATAGTTGGCGCAGCATGCGAATGGGTAACTCCAGCCTAGTGGCTTTGCCGCTGTCGGTGTGGCGTCATGCGCAAAGGCAGGTGCCGTCAGCATTGCGATTGCGGCAATTGCGAACAGGGAAAACAAGAGTCGGCCGGCCGGTTCAGCGGCATGGGCCGATCTGGAAGTGGCAGCAGACATGGAAGCGTTCCTTTCAAACGAGCATCAAGCAGTTCGCTTGCCCGTTCCCGGAACGTGTCTTCCCAGCGGCCAGATCGTCAGCTTGCAGATATGCCGCGCCCGGCCATAAATGCTTTTTGTCTCCCCTCAATGCCGTGATGGTGAGCGCAAATGTGAGTCGGCGCAAGAAATTGCTGCGTTCACGAGTACCGCGGCGCATGCCAACCAATCATCCGCTACCGACCGCTGAAATCAACTTCCCGGCAAACAGGTGTCGAATAAACGGGATCGGTGCCGTGTGGTTCCAGCCTATGGCTGGTTGGCGATCACATGCTCTTGATATTGAGGCAGGCCGTCGGCATTCTCTCCTCGTCCTGGGGCGCAGGGTTCGGGTCCATCAGCACCGGCAGCGCATGAGCCGCCGTTTGCAGGCCGGCCTCACCTGAATATGAGCATACCCTTAGTCCAGGTCCGCCACTGCTTCGCCGGCACCGCCTTCGATGCGCTGCGACAATGAGGCCTCCATGAAATCGTCGAGGTCGCCATCGAGCACGCTCGACGGGCTGGTGCTCTCCACGCCGGTGCGAAGATCCTTCACCAACTGATAGGGCTGCAGCACATAGGAGCGTATCTGGTGACCCCAGCCAATATCGCTCTTCGAGGCTTCGGTGGCGTTTGCAACCGCCTCGCGCTTCTTCAGCTCCTCCTCATAGAGACGCGAGCGCAGCATTTCCCAGGCCTTGGCCTTGTTCTTATGTTGCGAACGTTCGGCCTGGCAGGCGACAGCGATGCCGGTCGCAAGGTGGGTGATGCGCACCGCGGAGTCGGTGGTGTTGACGTGCTGGCCGCCGGAGCCGGACGAGCGATAGGTATCAATGCGAACATCGGATTCGGAAACGTCGATCTCGATCGTGTCGTCGATGACCGGATAGACCCAGACGCTGGCGAAGGACGTATGCCGACGTGCGTTGCTGTCATAGGGCGAAATACGCACTAACCGATGCACACCGGATTCGGTCTTCATCCAGCCATAGGCGTTGTGGCCCTTGATCATCAACGTGGCGGACTTGATGCCGGCCTCTTCGCCGTCATGCACCTCCAGGACCTCGACCTTGAAGCGGCGCCGCTCGGCCCAGCGCGTGTACATGCGCAGCAGCATCGACGCCCAATCCTGGCTTTCGGTGCCGCCGGCGCCGGCATGGATTTCGAGATAAGTGTCGTTGGCGTCGGCTTCACCCGACAGCAGCGTCTCAACCTGGCGGGCCTTCGCTTCGCCCTGCATCGAACGGAGCGCGGCTTCGGCTTCGGCGATCACGCCCTCGTCGCCCTCTTCCTCGCCGAGTTCGATCAGGCCGATATTGTCTTCCAGCGCCTGCGTCAGCCCTCTCACCGAGGCGATGCCTTCTTCGAGGCTCTGACGTTCGCGCATCAGTTTCTGCGCTTCCAGCGGTTCGTTCCAGAGACTGGCGTCCTCGGCGCGCACATTGAGGTATTCAAGCCGTTTTATGGCCTGATCCCAGTCAAAGATGCCTCCTCAGCAGGGTGATCGCCTGCCTGATCTCGTCGACAATATTCTGCGTTTCCGCGCGCATGGCTGGCTGTTCTGTCCTGTGTTTGCTGAAATCGGTCGGCGCGATACATAGGGAGGCCGCCGCCGGCTGTAAAGCAAAATGGGCTGGCGCAAGGCCAGCCCACCCGCCCATGAAAGTCGTCAGTAGAGGCCGCCGCCGCCGGACTGGATGGCTTGATTGGCCTGTGGCGACAGCGCGCCACCTGTGGCATTTGAGCCGTCGGCGCCCATGCCGATCACCCAATAGCTGTCAGCAGGACCGGTACCCGGCTTGAAGGCTTCCGTGATGGTGCCGGGATCACCCGCTGCGGCGCGCATGCCGGTCTTGCGATTGATGGCGACCAGACTCATGCCGTCCGGAACCTTGAAGTCGACATTGGGCGTGCCATCCAGCGCCACCCGCATGAAGTCCTTGAAGATAGGTGCTGCAAGACCACCGCCGGTGGCGCCATGACCAAGGCCGCGCGGCGTGTCGTAGCCCATGTAGAGACCGACGACGAGATTGGGCGTGTAACCGATGAACCAGGCGTCCTTCTCGTCGTTGGTCGTTCCGGTCTTGCCGGCGATGTGGCGGCCGAGTTCGCCGATGGTGGCGCCGGTGCCACGCTGCACGACGCCTTCCATCATCGAGGTGATCTGGTAGGCGGTCATCGGATCGAGCACCTGCTCGGAGTTGTCGACCAGTTCCGGCTCGGGCTGGTTCTGCCATTCGGTCGCATTGCACCCCTGGCAGCCACGTTCGTCCTGCTTGAACACCGTCTTGCCGTAGCGGTCCTGGATGCGGTCGATGAGCGACGGTTTGATCGACTTGCCGCCATTAGCCATGATCGAATAGGCCGACACCATACGCATCACGGTCGTTTCGCCGGAGCCCAGCGCCATCGGCAGATAGGGGGCCAGATGGTCGTAGACACCAAAGCGCTCGGCATATTCGACGACCAGCTTCATGCCCATGTCATTGGCAAGCCGCACCGTCATGAGATTGCGCGACTTCTCGATGCCGGAGCGCAGGGTCGCCGGGCCCGCGACGGTGCCGTCGTAGTTCTTCGGCGTCCAGGTCGTGTTGCCGCTCTGGATGGTGATCGGTCCGTCCATGATCACCGAGGCCGGCGTATAGCCATTGTCGAGAGCCGCCGAATAGACGATCGGCTTGAACGAGGAGCCCGGCTGGCGCATGGCTTGCGTCGCGCGGTTGAATTCGGACTGAGCGTAGGAGAAGCCGCCGACCATGGCCAGCACCCGGCCGGTATGCGGATCCATGGCGATCAGGCCGCCTTCCACTTCGGGGACCTGGCGCAGGCTGTAGGCGCTATCGGAGCCATCGTTCTTCTGCACGAAGATGACGTCGCCCGGTTTCAACACCTCT
Source organism: Mesorhizobium sp. M0047 (assembly GCF_040323315.1). Lineage (NCBI taxonomy): Bacteria > Pseudomonadati > Pseudomonadota > Alphaproteobacteria > Hyphomicrobiales > Phyllobacteriaceae > Mesorhizobium > Mesorhizobium sp. M0047. The sequence goes on from NZ_JAMYUW010000010.1 coordinate 29,290, forward strand.
GCCGGCGACTTGGCCTTGACGGTCTTGCCGTCGACCACATGGCGCATGGCAAAACCCATGTCCTCCTTGCTGACGGTGCCTTCGACGCGTTCCTTGGCGATCTCGCCCGACGCCTGGCGCGCTGGCTGAAGGCCGATCGACAGACCGGTCGCCGAACTGTCGAGCACGACGGCGAGCGACCATTCCGGAACATCCTCCAGCCCCTTGACGCTGCCCAGCGGCACGCCCCAGTCGCCGGACACGTCGATTGACGTCACCGGCCCGCGATAACCGCGCAGGGTGTCATATTTCATCAACCCGTTCTGCATCGACTTGCGGGCAATGAGCTGGATCTTCGGATCAAGGGTGGTGCGGACGGAAAGGCCGCCCTCGTAGAGCGCATTCTCGCCGTAACGGGCAATGATCTGGCGGCGCACCTCTTCGGTGAAGTACTCGCCGGCAAACAGATAGTTGCCGTTCCGGCGCGGCGTCACGCCCAGCGGCTCGGCCTTGGCCTTGGCACCTTCCTCACGCGTGACATAGCCATTCTCGACCATCTGGTCGATGACCCAGTTGCGGCGCTCCAGCGCGCGATCGGTATGCTTGAAGGGGTGATAATTGTTCGGACCCTTCGGCAGGGATGCCAGATAGGCGGCCTCGGCCACGCTGAGCTCGTTGACCGACTTGTCGAAATAGGTCAGCGCCGCACCGGCGACGCCGTAGGCGCCGAAGCCGAAGAAGATTTCGTTCAGGTAGAGTTCGAGAATACGGTCCTTGGGATAGGCCTGCTCGATGCGGAAGGCGAGGATCATCTCCTTGATCTTGCGCTCGTAGGTCTGGTCCGAGGACAACAGGAAGTTCTTCGCCACCTGCTGGGTGATCGTCGAGGCGCCGACCTGGCGCCTGCCGGAGCCGAAATTCTGCAGGTTGACGATGATGGCCCGGCCGAGACCGGTCACGTCGATGCCGGGATGATTGTAGAAGTTCTTGTCTTCCGCGGACAGGAAGGCCGCCTTGACGCGATCCGGTATGGCCTGGATGGGCAGATACAGGCGCCGTTCGCGGGCATATTCGGCCATCAGCGCACCATCCGACGAATGGATGCGGGTGGTCACCGGCGGCTCGTATTTGGCCAGCACCTCGTAGTCGGGCAGATCCTTCGACAAATGGCCAATGTAGATCGCAACGCCCGCCGCGACCAGAAGGGCCAGCGTCGTGCCGATGCCGAAAAAATAGCCAATAAGACGAATCATACCCGCTCCAGTCCTTGGTTCGGGAATTTCCTAAACGAAGCCGCCTTTCGCGCAAGCATTCGAGCCGGTCCCAATCCGTAATCGAAAACCCTTGTCGCCACCATGTGGGCAAAATACGGCAATGCCGGATTTCGCGGCCTCGAGCCGGAAATAAAAGCACCCTGTGTTGTCGTCGCGCAACGCCGCCTCTGGTTGCAGAAGCCGCCGGGCATGTCAGCCTCCGGTTCCTGGTCCCGCCTTGGCTGAAGCGAAAAGCGCTACGGCGTTGGTTATGCTCTGGGCCGCCTTGCCGCGCCAGTCGGCGTTGAGCAGTTGGGCTTCGTCCTTGGCGTTCGAGAGGTAACCGAGTTCAACCAACACGGACGGCACATCGGGTGCCTTCAGCACCTTGAAGCCCGCCGAACGCTGCGGATTGTTGATAAGCCCGACGCTGGTCGACAGCTGGCCGACCAGCGTGTGAGCGAAACTCATCGAGAAATTGTGCGTTTCGCGGCGGATCAGGTCGATCAGGATGTCGGTGACTTCCTTGCTGTCGTTCTTGATCTCCATGCCGGCGAACTGGTCGGAGAGGTTCTCACGGTCGGCAAGCGCCTGCGCCTCGGGATCGGAAGCCTTGTCGGAGACGGTGTAGACGGTGGCGCCGCGGATGCCCTTGACGCTGATTGTGTCGGCATGGATGGAAATGAGGAGGTCGGCCTCGTGCTGGCGGGCAATGCGCACGCGATCGTCCAGACGCAGGAATTCGTCGGTGTCGCGCGTCATGAACACATCGTAATTGCCGACGGCGGCTAGTTTGTCGCGCAACTCCGTGGCGAAGGCCAACGTCACGTTTTTCTCGATGGTGCCGTTCAGGCCCTCGGCGCCGCCGTCGATGCCGCCATGACCTGGATCGATGACGATGGTGAAGCGATGGCCCGGATTGGAGACCGGTCCAGTGCCGACCCGCTCGCCCTTGTCGGTCGAAACCGTCGATCCGGTGGTCAGCGCCTGATTGGCAAGTGCGGCATCGAATTCGCGCTCGGAAGCCGCCGACATGTCGATGGCAATGCGGTAGCCGGTTCCGTCCTCGTTCTTGAGCACATCGAGCTTGTCGACGGCGAAGGGCCCCTTGCCGGTGACGATCAGCCGCGAAACGCCCTCCCCGAGATCGCCCAGGCGTACGCCCTTGACCAGGCCGCGTGCCTTCAAATCCTTGGCGTCAATGGCGAATCTCGTATTCGCCAGGTCGATGACAAGGCGGTTGGGACCGCGCAGCAGGAACCATTTGATATCGGGCTCGCGGTCGAAATCCATGACGATCCGCATCTTGGTGGCGTTGCCCGCCATCTTGTAGCCTTTTGCCACGGCCGGAGCGTCGGCGGCTTGGGCAATCGAGGAAAAGGCAGACGAGATCGTCAGCAGCAGCAAGAAACAGAAAGTGGCCAGAATCCGACTGCCGACACGACATCCCTTGTCTGTGAAGTCTGCCGGTCCCATCTTTCGTCCAGTCGCTCCCGGTTTGGCGCCAGGCGCCTGGTCGTTTCGTCGAAGTGCCGGTTAGGCCGCGAACTCGATTAACGATTGGTATCCAGAGAAGGTTAACCAAGCCTTTTCATGCAAGGGTCGAACCAGACTTACGCAACGGAACTGCTTTTTGCCGGCATCGGAAATCGGGGTTGCCTTCCACCCCGCCAAATCATAAAAGCGATGGTGGATCACTGCAATCCTGGAACCGCCCTCCTCCGCAGCTTCCTGCTACAGGGTCAGATGAAAAAGGCGGCTCCTTTCGCTTCACGCGAAAAGGCTCCAGGTGATCGCGACGAATTTCGCAGGTGTGCGCCCGTGGCGGGGGAATCGCCTGCGTGAGGAAAACGGCCGGGTTTGTTCCCGTGCCGGCTCTGTATGAGCAAACAAGCTGGTCCGGTTCGTCCGGGCTTTGGTTCAAAAGGTTCTGCTGGTGACGATGGCTTCAAGCGCAATCATGGAAAGGTCCGCATCAAACCGCGCCAGTATGGCTGCGGGCGGCACCGCCATGGCGCTCAAGCGGCGGCCGGCGGACGTTAAGATATCCGGCACCCACACTCCAGACACGCAGCAGCAGGCATTGCCTCGCAAGCTGCGGCTGACGGCTGCCGGGGGGAAACGAAATAATGCCCAACAAAATGCTGATAGACGCCTCCCACCCGGAGGAAACACGCGTTGTCGTCGTTCGCGGTAACCGTATTGAAGAATTCGACTTTGAATCCCAGGACAAGAAGCAGCTTAAAGGAAACATCTACCTAGCCCGCGTAACGCGCGTAGAGCCCTCCCTTCAGGCAGCCTTTGTCGAATATGGCGGGAACCGTCACGGTTTTCTCGCCTTTAGTGAAATTCACCCCGATTACTACCAGATTCCGGTCGCCGATCGTCAGGCACTGCTGCGCGCGGAAGCGCAGGAGGCCGAGGACGAGGAGAACGAGGACGGCGATGGCGAAGATCGCCAGAGCCGCGATCGTGGACGGCGCGGTCGTCGGCGCGGCGGCAAGACCCGCGACCGTGGTGAGCACAAGCGCGATGCAGCCGAATCCGGCGAGGCAAGCGAAGCTGCCGGGGCAAGCGAAGATAACGACAATGGCGCCGACGCTGTTGCCGAGGACATTTCCCACACATCCGAGATCATCGAACATGCGGCCGATACGTCGGAACATGCCGATGCGTCCGGACATGAAGGAGCTGAGCAGGACGAAGGCGAAACCCGCGAAGGCGGTCCGACATCGATCGCAGCCTCCGTCGAAGCCGATGTGATTTCCGAATCCGTCCCGCAGGCCGAACAAAACAGCGAAGCTACGTCAGGCGACAGTGATCGCGGCATGCTGGAAGAAGTGCAGTCCTCGCATCCGGATGATCATGAGATCGAATCGGTCGGTGCCGAGGATGCGCTGGAAGAAGTGCGCAACCGGCGCAAGCCGGTGCGCCGCCAGTACAAGATCCAGGAAGTGATCAAGCGCCGGCAGATCCTGCTTGTGCAAGTCGTCAAGGAAGAGCGCGGCAACAAGGGCGCGGCGCTGACCACCTATCTTTCGCTTGCCGGCCGCTATTCGGTGCTGATGCCGAACACGGCGCGCGGCGGCGGCATTTCGCGCAAGATCACCAGCGCGGTCGACCGCAAGCGCCTCAAGGAGGTCGTTGCCGATCTCGAAGTGCCGCAGGGCATGGGCGTCATCCTGCGCACCGCCGGCGAGAGCCGCACCAAGGCGGAGATCAAGCGCGATTACGAATATCTGATGCGGCTTTGGGAAAATGTCCGCAGCCTCACCTTGCAGTCAACGGCGCCTGCCCTGGTCTATGAGGAAGGCAGTCTGATCAAGCGTTCGGTGCGCGACCTCTACAACAAGGATATCGACGAGATTCTTGTCTCCGGCGAGGAAGGCTATCGCGAGGCCAAGGACTTCATGCGCATGCTGATGCCGAGCCACGCCAAGGTGGTTCAGCCTTTCCGCGACACGACGCCGATCTTCGTGCGCAACGGCATCGAGGCGCAACTCGACCGCATGCTGCAGCCGCAGGTGACGCTGAAGAGCGGCGGCTACATCATCATCAACCAGACCGAGGCGCTGGTTGCCATCGACGTCAATTCGGGCCGCTCCACCAAGGAGCACTCGATCGAGGACACCGCGCTCCACACCAATCTGGAAGCGGCCGAGGAAGTCGCACGCCAGCTCAGGCTGCGCGATCTCGCCGGCCTGATCGTCATCGACTTCATCGACATGGAGGAGAACCGCAACAACCGCTCCGTCGAGAAGCGGCTGAAGGATCACCTCAAGAACGATCGCGCGCGCATCCAGGTCGGCCGTATCTCGCATTTCGGCCTGATGGAGATGTCACGCCAGCGCATCCGCGCCAGCGTGCTGGAATCGACCATGAAGCCCTGCCCGCATTGCGGCGGCACCGGCCATGTGCGGTCCGATTCGTCGGTAGCGCTGATGGTGGTGCGGGCAATCGAGGAGTTCCTGCTCAAGGATTCGCGCAGCCACATCACCGTGCGGACACCGGCGGCGACGGCGCTCTACGTGCTCAACCACAAACGCGGCACGCTTGTGGAACTCGAGAGCCGCTTTGGGCTGACGATCACCATCGAGGCGGACGATTCAGTCGGTGCGCAGCACTATGCGATCTTCCGCGGCGCGCTGGCCGAGAAGCCGGAAGGCTTTGTCGAGGCCCGCAGCTTCCCGACCTATGTCGAGCCGGAAGAGCCCGAGGACGAGATTGTCGTCGTCGAGGAAGACGATGAGGCGCCGGTGCAGGCCGAACAGCCACGCCCGCAGCCGCAGCAACAACCCCGACCCGCTGCCGGCGGTGAGGAAGGCGAAGGCCGTGACCGCAAGCGTCGCAAGCGCCGCAGACGTCGCGGCGGCAAGGATCGCGACCGCGAACATGGCGCGCCAACGGACGGCGCTGTCATTTCCGCTCCAGCCGGCGAGTTCACAGAATCCGCCGCCAGCGACAGTGACGCGGAAGCGGGCGACAACGCCCCTCTCGGTGTTGCCGAAACGGCTGAAACTTCGGATGAAGGCCAAGGTAAGAAGCGGCGGCGCGGCAAGCGCGGCGGCAAGCGCAACCGCCGTGAAGACGGCGAAGGCGAGGCCGAGGCAAGCACTGGCGAAACTGCCGACGCATCTGAAGGCGAAGTCACGGTAACCGAGGCCAGCGAACCTCTGGTCGCCGCACCGGTCGAAGAGCCGGCGGCGCTTGCTCCGGCCAATGACGACGCGCCCAGCACCGAGAAGCCGAAGAAGCCACGCCGCGCCGCCAAGCCGAAGAAGGCCGCGGCCGAGGTCGTCGCCGAGGAGCCGGCCGCCGAGGCGGAGGCTCCCGTCGAAACGCCGGCCACTGCGTCAGACGAGGCCATTACCGTCGAGCAGGCACCGAAGGCCCGCCCGTCGCGGCGCAAGCCGGCCGCCGTCAATGCGCCAGTCGTGCCGGTGGTGTCCTCGACCGTAGCCGAAGAAGCGGCCGCGAAAACCGAGGACAAGCCGAAGCGTGCAGGCTGGTGGCAGCGAAAAGGGTTTTTCTAAGCCTTTCAGTCGCTTGAAGTGATTTTCTGACAAATAAATCCCGCGCTGTTTCGAAAGACGGCGCGGGATTTTTGGTAGCGAGGGGCGGGTTCCCCGCTATCTGTTCTTGCCCGGCAGGTCCGACGTGGTCGTCGTCGTGCAGTTGTTACAGTCGGTCCCGCCCTGCTTCACCTGACCATGTGGTCCTGAAGTCGTGGTGGTCGTTGTCGTCGTGCCACTGTTGTCCGGGTTGGCGCTGTCATTTGTTTTTCCGCCATTTCCCTGTCCGGATGTGGTTGACGTATTGCTGTCAAATCCATTCTTCACGGCAGACGCGGGAGCGGACGCTGCGAGCGCGAGTGCCAAAGCCGCCGCGAAAGTAAGGATCGTTTTCATCTATTCCTCCACTGAGAAGCCTAAAGGCGACGCGTCTTTTTTGAGAGGCCGCATCTTTTTTTCTGAGGCAGAGGCACGTGAGAGGCAGAGGCACGGCCTGATGCCGCAAAGAACTATGAGACCCTTTCCAGCGAAGGGGGCCATTCCCCGTTCGATAGTATTATGGTCAATGGCCGGGAACTGATCGAACGATATATGTCGTTCGGGTTAGACGGTGCCGCGGCAGGCGCTGTGGGCATTCGCCGGCAAATCCAAGATTCCAAAACTCACCCACTACCGATTTTTCACATCTGCCGTTCCGATCCGCCGCGAGATGCTAAAGCGCTTCTTTGATTCTACGCATGTCGTTGTCCCAAAACCGCGCGCACTTTTGGGCGACACGCATCAAGGCGCAGAAGATCGACCAGTTCATCATCCTGGCCAGCTTTTCCAGCGCGATCGACCCCAGCTTGGAATTGCCGTTGGCGTTGAGGCCGGGCGACCAGACGGCAAGCGACGCCACGCCCGGGACGATGCCCAATATGCCGCCGCCGACGCCGCTCTTGCCGGGGATGCCGACGCGGAAGGCGAAGTCACCGGAGCCGTCATAGTGGCCACAGGTTAGCATCATGGCGCCGATGCGTCGCGCCCGCTCGGCCGACACCACGGAATGCCCGGTCGCCGGATTCTTGCCGCCATTGGCCAGGAAGCGGCCGGCCAGCGCCAGTTGCCGGCAGCTCATGGCGATGGCGCAATGATGGAAATAGACGCCCAGCGCCAGCTCCGGCGCATGGTGGAGATTGCCGAAGGATTTCATGTAGTTGGCGAGCGCGAAGTTACGATAGCCGGTGGCGCGTTCGGACGCGGCGACCTCGCGGTCGATGATGATCGTTTCGTCATCGGCGAGGAACTGGACGAAGCGCAGGATTTCGCCGATCGCTTCGCGCGGCTCGTGGCCGGCGAGCAGGATGTCGGAAATGACGATGGCGCCGGCATTGATGAACGGATTGCGCGGAATGCCGTTCTCGTGCTCGAGTTGGACGATCGAGTTGAATGGATTGCCCGAAGGCTCGCGCCCGACCCGCTGCCACAGCGCGTCGCCGACATTGCCGAGCGCCAATGTCAGGGTGAACACTTTCGAGATGCTCTGGATCGAAAAGGCCTGTTCGGCATCGCCCGCCATCAGCATGCGGCCGTCATTGGTGACAGCCGCGATGCCGAACTTCTTCGGATCGACCTTGCCCAGTTGCGGAATATAGGACGCGACGTCGCCACGATCGGTGCGTTCCGCCATTTCAGCGGCGACTTCGGCCAATGCCTGATCAAGTTTCGTAGCCTGTCCGAGCTCCGGCATGGCGCTACCTCAACCAGCGTTCAATGCGCGCCATCGCTTCGACCATGTCGTCGTGGCTGCCGGCATAGGAAAAGCGCATGGTTCGATGTCCCGCCTGGGTATCGAAGTCGCGGCCGGGGGTTGCCGCGACATGCGCCTCAGCCAGCATCTTTCGCGCAAAGGCCATGCTGTCATTGGTGTGCCGGGTGACATCGCAAAAGGCATAGAAGGCGCCGTCCATCGGGGCTGCCAGCGGAAAGCCGAGCTCAGGCAGGCGTCTCATCAAGAACTCGCGATTCCAGCCGTAGCGGGCCTTCACCGCTTCCAGCTCCTCGGTCGCCTTGAACGCCTCGATCGCTGCGATCTGCGACAGTTCCGGCGGCGAGATGTAGAGGCTCTGGGCGACACGCTCGACCGGCCGCACAAGATCTTCGGGCAGCACCATCCAGCCGATACGCCAGCCGGTCATGCAGTAGTATTTGGAGAAGGAATTGATCACCGTCACGCTATCCCCATAGGCGAGCGCCGTGGCGTCGGGAGCGGCGTAGGCCAGCCGGTGGTAGATCTCGTCCGAGATCACGGCGATACCAAGTTCCTCGGCGGTCCGTACCAGCGCCGCCAGGTCATCGGCCGGTATGACCGCGCCGGTCGGATTGGCCGGACTGGCGAACAGAACGCCTTTCAGCGGTTTCTCGCGATGCGCCGTTTCCAGGTGGCCGGCATGCAGGTAGGCGGCGTCGCCGAGTTCGATCTCGACCACCTCGATGCCGAGTGCTGCCATGATGTTGCGATAGGCGGGATAGCCGGGAGCCGCGATGGCGACGCGATCGCCCGGATCGAACATTGCCAGGAAAGCGAGGTTGAAGGCGGCCGAGGATCCCGTGGTCACCGCGATCCGGCCGGGCTCGATGGCGAGCCCATAGTGATCGGCGTAGTGTTCGGCGATCGCCTCGCGCAAACCTGCCAGTCCCAGCGCGTCGGTGTAGCCGATGCGTCCGTCCTGCAAGGCCTTGGCCGCGGCCGCGCGAACCAGAACCGGTGCGGGATCGGAAGGCTGGCCGACGGCCATCGAAACAACCGGCACGCCTGCTGCCTTCAGCCGGTTTGCCTCGGCCAGAATGTCCATGGCATGGAAGGGCTCGACATTGCCACGGCGTGAGAGCGAAACGACCATTTTATCCCTGTTCCCGACGATCAAGCGCGCCAAGCCCCTGACGCATACGCCGCACAAATGCCCGATTGATGTGAGGATCACAAGTTGAGGAAGTTTCCTGCGCCGACTTTTCATCTTTCGCCCGCTCGTCTACCAGTGGAGCCATCATGTTGAGCCGACCCAGATCGACGATTGCCCGGACTGCGCGCGTCTTCGCGACGCTTTCGCTTGGCGTTGCGGTCGCAGCGGCAAGTTCGGTCAGCGCCTTCGCCCAGAACGTGCCGGTGGTGCGCGACGCCGAGATCGAAGCGCTGGTGCGCGACTACGCACGGCCGATCTTCAGGGCGGCGGGGCTGTCAAATGACGGCATCGACATCGTTCTGGTCAACGACCAGAGCTTCAACGCCTTCGTCACCGGGCGCCGGCTGTTCATCAACACCGGTGCGCTGATGACGGCCGAGACGCCCAACGAGATCATCGGCGTCATTGCCCACGAAGCCGGCCATATCGCCGGCGGTCACCAGCAGAAACTGCGCGACCAGCTCGAACGCGCCAAGACGATGGCCATCATCGCGACGTTGCTTGGCGCCGGCGCCATGGTCGCCGGTGCTACCACCAACAGCCGCGGCCTTGCCGGCGCCGGCATGGGCGTGGCGGCCGGCGGCGGCGAGATGGCACAGCGCAGCATCCTCGCCTATCAGCGCACCGAGGAGATGACGGCCGATCGCTCGGCTATCACCTATCTCAACGCCACCGGCCAGTCCGGCATGGGCATGCTGAAGACCTTCCGCCGCTTCCAGACGGCGCTGTCGCTTTCGGGCGCGCAGGTCGATCCCTACCGGATCAGCCATCCAATGCCGCAGGACCGCATCTCCAATCTGGACGTGCTGGTGAAACAGAGCCCCAATGTCGATAGGCTGGACCCTCCCGCCCTGCAGCAGCGTCATGACATGATGCGGGTGAAGATCGCCGTCTACATGGATGGCCAGGCGGCTGCGTCGCGGCTGATGCGAAAGATGCAGGGAACACTGGCCGCACAGTATGGTGACGCTCAGTCGACCTACCTGTTCGGCAACATTGCCGCCGCCCTCGCCAAGACCAATGCATTGATCAAGGCGCAGCCGAAGAACGCCTATTTCCAGGAGCTGCGCGGCGATATCCTCATGAAGGCGAACAAGCCCAAGGATGCGGCCGAGTCCTATGCGAAGGCGGTCAGCCTCGATCCGGCGCGGTCCGGATTGCTGCCTGTCTCCCTTGGCCAGGCGCTGATGGCCGTCGGCACGCCCGACTCGCTGAAAAAGGCCGTGGTGCAGATCAACAACGGCCTCGAGCGCGACAAGGAAAATTCGGCCGGCTATCGTTATCTGGCGCAAGCCTATGGCGAGCTGGGTGATATACCGGGCGCCGAACTCGCCACCGCCGAAGGTCACTTCTATTCCGGCAACTACAAGGATGCCAAGATTTTCGCCATGCGGGCGCAGCAAGAGATGAAGCGCGGCGAGCCGCGCTGGCTTCGCGCCCAGGATATCATAAACTACAAGCCATCAACCAAGATCAAGTGAACCTTCCGGCCACGAGCTGCGACACAGCCAGGCCGGGAAACAGGTAGAAGGAACGGAACGATGAAAAAGGCACTGCTGCTGGGCACCACGGGGGTTGCGGTCGCGTTGGCCATGCTGGCTTTCGGATTCGTGGCCGGAAGCCCGCAGATTGCCAAGGCCGGTACGACGCAGCCCGTCGAGACGGTAGCGGCCGACACCAAGATCGACCGCAGCGAGGTGGAAGGCATCATCCGCGACTATCTGCTCAAGAACCCGGAAGTCCTTCTGGAGGTCCAGGACGCACTCGAGGCCAAGCAGAAGGAAGAGCAGCGCATCGCTCATCTCGGCGTGATCAAGAACGCCAAGGACCAGATATTCAACTCCGCTTTCGATGGCGTCGTCGGCAATCCGAACGGCAAGGTCACCATCGTCGAGTTCTACGATTACAATTGCGGCTTCTGCAGACGCGCCATCGAAGACATGAGGGCGCTGACCAAGTCCGATCCGGACCTGCGCTTCGTGCTCAAGGAATTCCCGATCCTCGGACCGGATTCGCAGAAGGCGAGCGTCGTCTCGATGGCCTTTCACCTGATGCACCCGGAAAAATACGGCGAGTTCCACAATGCGCTGCTAGGCGGCCAGGGACGTGCCACCGAGGCGGCGGCCATCAAGGTCGCGCTGTCGCTCGGTGCCGACGAAGCAACGCTGCGCGAGAAAATGAAGGACCCAAGAATCACCGAGGCCTTCTCCAAGACCTACGATCTTGCCAGCAAGCTGGCGATCACCGGAACGCCGTCCTATGTCGTCGGCAACGAGGTGGTATTCGGGGCGCTTGGGCAGGAAGTGCTGGCCGAAAAGATCGAGGCGGCGAAAGCCGCCCTCTGATCTTGCTACCAACCTATTTTTCTCACGGGCACATTTCCGCCTGTTGTGGACAGTGAAAGAACGCACTTGCGCTCTTTCCGCGGGCGGGTATGCCCATTATAGAGGGCCCAGCGCGTCGACTTGATGTCAGCGCCGGAAAAGGTCGGCTTTTTTGAAAACGGTTTTCGTTCTGAACGGTCCCAATCTCAACGCGCTCGGCAAACGCGAGCCTGGCATCTATGGCGGCAAGACGCTTGCCGCCATAGCCGAAGACTGCAAACAGGCCGGCACGGCACTTGGACTCGAAATCGATTTCCGCCAGTCGAATCACGAGGGCGACCTTGTCGACTGGATTCAGGAAGCCGGCGACAAGGCTGTCGGAATCGTCATCAATCCTGGCGCTTACAGCCATACCTCGATCGCCATCCACGACGCCATCCGCGCTATCGCGCCGTTGCCGGTGGCAGAAGTCCATCTTTCCAACATCCATGCGCGGGAACCATTCCGCCACGTCTCCATGGTCGCGCCGGTTGCCGTCGGCATGATCTGTGGCTTTGGGCCGCTCGGCTATACGCTGGCGCTGCAGGCGCTGGCCGCACGCCTATGACCGGCCAACAAACAGAAGGCTCGAAAATGTCGATAAAGAAGAACGGTGTTGACCAGCAGCTGATCCGCGATCTGGCGGGCATACTGAACGACACCAATCTCACGGAGATCGAGGTCGAGCTGGGCGACCTGAAGGTGCGGGTCTCACGCCAGGCGCCCGCCGTTCACGCGATCGCAGCACCGCAGCCGGCCTATGCGCCGGCAACAGCTCAGCCAGCCGCTATGGCCGCCGCCCCGGCGGTGGCCGACGTGTCGAAGAACGCGGTCACCTCGCCCATGGTCGGCACTGCCTATCTGGCACCGTCGCCCGACGCCAAGGCGTTCATCGAAGTCGGCCAGAAAGTCAAGGAAGGCCAGACGCTGCTGATCATCGAGGCGATGAAGACGATGAACCAGATCCCCTCGCCGCGCGCCGGCACGGTGACGGCGATCCTTTTCGAGGATGCGACGCCGGTCGAATACGGTATGCCGCTCGTCGTGATCGAGTAGAGCGGACCTGATGTTCCAGAAGATCCTCATCGCCAATCGCGGCGAAATCGCCCTTCGGGTCCTGCGTGCCTGCAAGGAACTCGGCATTCAGACGGTGGTAGTTCATTCGACTGCCGATGCCGACGCCATGCATGTGCGGCTCGCCGACGAGAGCGTCTGCATTGGCCCACCGCCATCGCGCGACAGCTATCTCAACATCCATCAGATCGTCGCGGCTTGCGAGATCACCGGCGCCGACGCAGTGCATCCGGGCTACGGCTTCCTGTCCGAGAATGCCAAATTCGCGGACATCCTGGCCGCGCACAACATTACCTTCATCGGCCCGACCGGCGACCACATTCGCATCATGGGCGACAAGATCGAGGCCAAGCGAACTGCAAAACGCCTCGGCATTCCGGTGGTGCCCGGTTCGGACGGCGCGGTCACCGATCAAAAGGAGGCCAGGCGCATTGCCGCCGAGATCGGCTATCCCGTGATCATCAAGGCATCCGCAGGCGGTGGTGGGCGCGGAATGAAGGTCGCCCTTACCGAGGCTGAACTTGAGATCGCCTTGCAGACAGCGAGCAGCGAAGCTGGAGCGGCCTTCGGCGACGATGCCGTCTACATCGAAAAGTACCTGGAAAAACCACGCCATATCGAGGTGCAGGTGTTTGGCGACGGCTTTGGCCGCGGCGTGCATTTCGGCGAGCGCGACTGCTCGCTGCAGCGTCGCCACCAGAAGGTCTGGGAGGAGGCTCCCTCACCGGCCCTCAACGCCGAAGAACGGGCTCGTATTGGCGGTATCTGTGCCAAAGCCATCGCTGATCTCGGCTATTCCGGCGCCGGCACGATCGAATTCCTTTATGAGGATGGCGAGTTTTATTTCATAGAGATGAACACGCGCCTGCAGGTCGAGCATCCGGTGACGGAAGCGATCACCGGCATCGATCTCGTGCATGAACAGATCCGCGTTGCGTCCGGCGGCGGCCTCTCGGTGAGGCAGGAGGACATCAAGTTCAACGGCCATGCCATCGAATGCCGCATCAATGCCGAGGACCCGCGTACCTTCACGCCGTCTCCCGGCACGATCACGCACTTCCACACACCGGGCGGCCTGGGCATACGCGTCGATTCCGGCGTCTATTCGGGCTATAAGATCCCGCCCTATTACGATAGCCTGATCGGCAAGCTGATCGTGCATGGGCGCAACCGCGTCGAGTGCATGATGCGCCTGCGCCGCGCGTTGGACGAATTCGTCGTCGACGGTATCAAGACGACGTTGCCGCTGTTTCGCGATCTCGTCGGCAATGCCGACATCGCCAATGGCGAGTATGATATCCATTGGCTGGAAAAATATCTGGCCGAGGAAGAGTAACGCGGAGACGCGATGACCCGTCCCTACGCGCCCGGCTATCGCATTCCCACCGACCTTCTGCTCAAGGCCTATGCGTCGGGCGTGTTCCCGATGGCCGAAAGTGCCGGCGACCCGGAAGTGTTCTGGGTACGGCCGGAGACGCGTGGCATCATACCGCTCGACCATTTCCACACACCGAAAAGCCTTAGGAAAGCGATCAAGAAGAGCCCTTTCGACATCCGTTTCGATTTCGACTTCGAAGCGACGATCGACGGTTGCGCCGAGAAGCGCGCCGAGCGCCGGTCGACCTGGATCAATGCGCCGATCCGCGAAGCCTATGTCGAACTGCATCGGATAGGGCATTGTCATTCGGTCGAGGCGTGGCGCGACGAGCGGCTGGTCGGTGGCCTCTATGGTGTGTCGCTCGGCCGGGTGTTCTTTGGCGAGAGCATGTTCGCCAGGGAGACCGACGCTTCCAAGATCTGCCTTTATTATCTCGTCGAGCGCCTGAAGGCGCGGGGCTTCGCGCTACTTGATACGCAGTTCACCACCGAGCACCTCAAGCGCTTCGGCGCGGTCGACGTGCCGCGCGGCAAATACGAGAAGATGCTGGCCGATGCGCTCAAGGGCGAGGCCGTATTCTACCCCTGACGATTAGCCCCGACTTCGATCGGCGTCTGCGCATGGAACATCATCTTCCAGCCATTGGCGCGATGGACGTAGCCAGTGCTGACCAGCGCCGCGTAAGGCTCCCCGTTCTCACGTGTCGCGTGCGCCTCGTAAGTCAGCATGACGATGTCGCTGCCCGGCTCGATAATTCCCTTGAGGTCGATGTTCAGATCGCGCCAGCGATTGGGTTTGGTTGCGGTCTTGGCGAGATCGGCATTATCCATCGCCTTTGCCATCTGCGGAAATGCTACAAGGCATTCGGTGTCGGCATTGGCGGCATAATAGGCCGCGTCGCCTGTCCAGAACCCCTTTTCGAGCTCAAGCAATTCTGCCTTGCTGGCCGTGATGCGCTTGCTGGCTGACATCGGAAGATCCTCCTTACGCATAGATGCGCAGTCTTCCGTGGCCCAACGCTTGGTGATCGGGACGGTTCCGGAGGATCAGTTGGCGTCGGTCGAATCGGGATCCGAAGTGTCCGGCTCAGTCACATCCGGTTCTGTCACATCCGGCGCTGTCAGGTCCTGCTCTGTCGCGTCCGGGGTTGCCGCAGGTTTCGGCTTGGCTGCGGCGGGCTTCGAAGCGTCGGCTTTGGTGGCGTCAGCCTTGGCGCCGTCCGGCGCCGGGACATCCGACTTCTGTTTGCATTCCTTCAGCCAGACGTCGTAGACGGCATGCTCGACGGCGTTGAGGCCGGGGCTTTCGGCAAACATCCAACCGGTGAAGATGCGGCGGATCTTGCGGTCGAGCGTGATCTCGTCGACCTCGACGAAGGAATCTGTCCTCGGCTCTTCGTTCTGCGGCCGCGAATAGCAAACGCGTGGCGTCACCTGCAAGGCACCGAATTGCACTGTCTCGTCGATATAGACATCGAAGGTGATGATGCGGCCGGTGATCTTGTCGATGCCGGCGAACTCGGCGACGGGATTGGTGACCCGCTCCGATGCCGCGGGCGGTGCCGGCGCCGGTGCAGCGGGTTCAGGCGAGGCGGCAAACGCCACCGTGCCAACGCCAAGACCGGCGGCTAGTATCATACCGCCCATCGATGTCAGGTTGAAAAAGCTCATGCAATGGTACCGGTGGTTCGCGCCCGGGCGACACTATCGATCGCCAAGGCTAGTCGCCGTTTTCTGATCAGCAAGCAGCTAAACACCAATTGTGGCGATAAAGGACCGTCCTGCACCCTGTAGCTACGATCCGGGTGTCCAGGCGTCGTAGTCGCCAGTAACCTGCGGGCGATGCTGATTGGTCAGCACCGAGCCCTTCGGGCGATAGGCAGCCGGGCTGCCGGTCAGGTTGGGCTGATGAGGCTTCTGCCAGTCGCGCGACTTGTAGTCTTCGCTTGCCGGCGCGACATCGACGCGGTGATGTATCCAGCCGTGCCAGCCGGGCGGTATGGCTGAGGCCTCCGAATAGTTGCGGTAGATGACCCAGCGGCGCGTGCGGCCTTCCGAATCGATACCGCCTTCGTAATAGACATTGCCTGCTTCGTCCTGGCCGACCTTCTTGCCATGCCGCCAGGTGTGCAGGCGCGTTCCCAGCGTCTGGCTGTTCCACCAGGTGAAAAACTGCGTCAGGAAAGTCTTCATCTTTAGAACCCTCGCGCCGGCAGGCCGTTTCCTGCTTATGGCGTCAGCCCTTGGCGAAGGCAAGGCTTTTGCCACGGGGAACGCCCAATTGGCTTGCCAAAACGCGACACAAGCCGGTGATCTCCTCCGTCGCGGGATGCGCGCTTGCCAAGCCGTTGCGGTCTTTCTAAAGCTCTGCGCGCGCCTTGCGGGTATCCAAGCCGGCAGCAGGCCAAAGGAGGTGAAGATTGGCCACGGAATTGCCGTCCACCGACATCCGCATCAGCACCGAGCTGATTCGCCGCCGCAAGGGCGGCACGCCGATCGTCTGCCTGACCGCCTACACCTACCCCATCGCCCGTCTGCTCGACGACCATGTCGATCTGCTTCTGGTTGGCGACAGCGTCGCCATGGTGCTGCACGGGCACAAGACGACTCTGGGAGCCTCACTCGAGATGATGATCGCGCATGGGCAAGCGGTGATGCGCGGTTCGGCCAAGGCCTGTGTCGTCGTCGACCTGCCGGCTGGCAGCTATGAGGGTACGACGGCGCAAGCCGTCGCTTCGGCGCGACGCGTTGTTGGCGAAACCGGTTGCCAGGCGGTGAAACTCGAAGGTGGCGTCGACATGTTCGGGCAGATCGCAGCCATCGTCGCCGCCGGCATTCCGGTCATGGGACATATCGGCCTGCAGCCACAATCGGTCGAAAAGGACGGCGGCTACAAGATCAAGGGCCGCACCGAGGAGGCTGTTGCGGCTTTGCTTCGCGATGCGCTTGCCGTCGAAAGCGCCGGGGCATTCTCTGTCGTCATCGAAGGCACGGTCGAGACGGTCGCAGCCGATATCACCGGCCGCATCGCCATTCCCACCATCGGCATCGGCGCCAGCGGCGACTGCGACGGCCAGATCCTGGTCATCGACGACATGGTCGGGCTCACCGTCGACCGGGTGCCGAAATTCGTCAAGGAATACGCCGATCTGCGCAGCGTGATCTCGCATGCGGCCGAAGTCTATGCGGCGGAGGTGCGAAGCCGGGCATTCCCCGGCCCCGGACATGTCTTTTCGGCGACAAACAGCAGGGACGACACATGAGCCGGCCACTCGTTGTCGACAGCGTCGCCGCACTTCGCGCGCAAATCCGCGACTGGCGGCGCGACGGTCTTCGCGTCGCCATGGTGCCGACCATGGGCGCACTGCATGACGGGCACATCTCGCTGGTGAAAATCGCGCTGGAGAGAGCCGAGCGCTGCGTCGTGTCGATCTTTGTCAACCCGACACAGTTCGCGCCGACCGAAGACCTCGACAAGTACCCGCGCCAGCTCGCCCGCGACCTCGATCGGCTCGGAATGGCGAGGGCCGACCTTGCCTTCACGCCTATGGTTGGCGAGATGTATCCCGCCGGCTTCGCCACGAGAATCTCCGTCGGCGGCTCCTCGGCCGGGCTCGAAGCGGTCTTTCGGCCGACCTTTTTCGACGGCGTCGCCACAGTGGTGGCAAAGCTCTTGCTGCAGGCAACGCCCGACTATGCGATCTTCGGCGAGAAGGACTACCAGCAGCTTTGCGTCGTCAGGCAGCTCTGCCGAGACCTCGACCTGCCCGTCGAAATCATCGGCGCACCGACGATCCGCGACGCGTATGGTCTCGCCATGTCGTCACGCAATGCCTATCTCGACGAGACCGAACTGAGGATCGCCCGCCAGTTCAACGTGACATTGCGCGACACTGCAGCGGCTCTAGCGGCAGGCGCCGCCCAGGGCCACGCAACCGAAGAGGCCAGCCGTGCCCTGATCGCGGCCGGTTTTCAGAAGGTCGATTATGTCGAGGCACGCGAGAGCCTGACGCTCGCGCCATGGCGTCGTGACCGCGAAGGGCGCCTCCTCGCAGCAGCCTGGCTCGGCAAGACCAGGCTGATCGACAATGTGGAGATCCCCTCTACATAGCTCGATGCGAAGTCCTGCTGCTTCGGCGCGGCGGTTTTCTGGCCGCGTCTACCGCTCTCCTAATCGTCTGCTGCCTCTGGCGAACAATTGGCCTACGAGGATACCGACAATACCAGCGCAGGCTTTCACGACTGCGTCGGCAAGCTCCGCGTGGCGACCGGGGTCGACGATCTGAAGCAGTTCCAACATGCCGGCGGTCACAATCACGAAGATCACCACGTGATAAAGTCGGTTGGGGAAGCCGAGCCCCAGGGCGAAGCCCAACAGTATGTAAGCCAAGGCGCGCTCGACATTTGCCTCAGCGAAGTGCGGCCGCATCTGGATTGGCGACAAGGTTGCGAAAACGATGATGGCGAGCAGCGTCAGCGCGGCAATGCGGGACAGTTTGGTCATGTCACTGCATATCCGTCGTAAGCCGGCACAGCAAACGCCGGGATGACGCAGGTCCGGATCGCTGCCGCCATGCTCGAACTACTCTTCGCTCGGCATATGCAGATACATCGACTGGATGCCGATCCGGCCCGGTCCGGTGAAGCGGTTGACGATAAAGTTCATATTGGCACCGAAGAAGCCGCTCGACAGGCGATCGATCTTGGTTTCCATCCCGACCGAAACATCCTTGAACAGCCAGCCACCAGGCTCGATGTCGATGGTCTCGCCGGCGGCGAGCGTCTTTTCGAAGACATTGCCATAGCCGTGCAGCCAGACGATGCCGTCCCCGGAATCACCGCGAAACCGGTCGATGAAAAAGCCGCTCTGTCCGAACAGCATCGTCGCCAGGCCACGCACACGCTCGAAAGAGTACTCGACATTGCCGGTCGCAGCGAGAAACTGGTGCTCGCGCACCTGTATCTCGTCGCCACGCTGGAGATGGATCGGCACGATGTGGCCCGGCCCATCGCGGCTGAAGGCGATAATGCCCGCCCCTGACGCCTCGGTGACGAATATCTGCATTCCGGCCATCATGCGCTTCAGCGCACCCTTCAGCGATTTAAGGCCGATGGTGATTGTGGAATTCTTCCACAAAAGGATGTGGTGCTCGAAATAGACTGGCATCCGCGTCACATCGACCGAAAGCACCGGCACCAGTTCGCCGGCTATATGGTAGGTGACGCCACCAAAGGTCTCGTCCGACACCTGTGTCGGCATCAGTTCCGGCAAGCTCGGCATAAATTTCCCCCCTCGCCGTCGCGCCCTTGGATGCGGACGCTGGCCCAAGCAGCGTTGATACGCCTGCCGAGGCAGGTCAAATCAAAAACGCGAGACAATTGCCGACCGGACACGCCGGTCTATCCGAGCGGCTTCTCAAAACTCAGCGTCGTCGGCCTTGAGCTGTCGCGGGATTCCGCCGCACCGCCGACGGGCAGGAACCCTTTCGATCGGTAGAAGGCGATGGCGCCGCTATTGGCCTCCTCGACCTCGACGCGCAGCACTTGCGCTTCCGGGAAACTGTCCTCGATCTCATCGAGCAGCGATTGCCCGATGCCGCGCCTTTGGCAGTCCGGATGGACGTAAAGCTGGTTCAACAGGATGACCTTCGCATCCGCAGTGGCGGCGGCGAAAGCCATGCCGCCGATGCGCTTGCCGTCATCGGCCACCAGGAACTCCGAGTTCGGCCGTGTCAGCCGCGAACGAAGCGAGGCAATCGAGTGCCATTCATCGGTGATCTCGGTCACCTTGGCAGCGCCGTAAATGGCGTCATAGGTCGCATGCCAGGTCTCGACCAGCAGCGTCCGCACAGCGGCAAGGTCGCGCTCTCCGGCGGTGCGAACGAACACCGCCCTACTCGATGCCCAGCTTGGCCTTGACGAGGTCGTTGACCGCTTGCGGATTGGCCTTGCCGCCGGTCGCCTTCATCACCTGGCCAACGAACCAGCCTGCCATGCTCGGCTTGGCGCGCGCCTGTTCGACCTTGTCGGGGTTGGCAGCGATGACCTCGTCGACAGCCTTCTCGATGGCGCCGGTGTCGGTGACCTGCTTCATGCCACGGCTTTCGACCAGCTGGCGCGGATCGCCGCCCTCGGTCCAGACGATCTCGAACAGGTCCTTGGCGATTTTGCCGGAGATGGTCCCATCCTTGATGAGATCGATGACCGCGCCCAGCTGATCTGGCGAAATCGGAGCGTTTTCAATGCCTTTTCCGGCCTTGTTCAATTGTCCGAGCAGATCGTTGATGACCCAATTGGCGGCGAGCTTGCCGTCGCGGCCGGCGGCGACCTTCTCGAAATAGTCGGCGATCGGCTTTTCCGAAACCAGGATCGAGGCGTCATAGGTCGAAAGGCCGAGCGACGAGATCAGCCGCGCCTTCTTGTCGTCCGGCAGTTCCGGCAACTCCCTGGCCAGCGCATCGACATAGGCTTGGTCGAATTCCAGCGGCAGAAGATCCGGATCGGGGAAATAGCGGTAGTCGTGCGCCTCTTCCTTCGAACGCATCGAGCGCGTCTCGCCCTTGACGGCGTCGAACAGCCGCGTTTCCTGGTCGATCTTGCCGCCGTCCTCGAGGATGGCGATCTGCCGGCGTGCCTCGTAGTCGATGGCCTGGCCGATGAAGCGGATCGAATTGACGTTCTTGACCTCGCAGCGCGTGCCGAACTCACCGCCCGGCTTGCGTACCGAGACGTTGACATCGGCACGCATCGAACCTTCGTCCATGTTGCCGTCGCAGGTGCCGAGATAGCGCACGATGGTGCGCAGCTTGGTGACATAGGCCTTGGCTTCGTCGGCCGAGCGCATATCCGGCTTCGAGACGATCTCCATCAGCGCCACGCCCGACCGGTTGAGGTCGACATAGGACATGGTCGGATGCTGGTCGTGCATCGACTTGCCCGCATCCTGCTCCAGATGCAGCCGCTCGATGCCGACCTCGATGTCCTCGAATTCGCCCTGGCGGTCGGGACCGACCGAGACGATCACCGTGCCCTCGCCGACGATCGGCTGCTTGAACTGCGAGATTTGGTAACCCTGCGGCAGGTCGGGATAAAAGTAGTTTTTCCGGTCGAAGACCGACTTGTGGTTGATCTGCGCCTTCAGCCCAAGGCCAGTGCGGATCGCCTGCTTGACGCATTCCTCGTTGATGACGGGCAACATGCCCGGCATCGCCGCGTCGACCAGGCTGACATTGGCGTTGGGTGCCGCTCCAAAGGCGGTCGAGGCGCCGGAAAACAGCTTTGCTTCCGAGGTGACCTGCGCGTGGACCTCGAGACCGATGATGATCTCCCAGTCGCCGGTGGCACCGGAAACAAGGCGCTTGGCGTCGGGCGTGCGGGTGTCGATGAGGGACATTGTGGCCTGCGTATTGGAACTACGGATTATGCGTTTACGCATATTTTGGTGTGCAACTTCGCTAGTGCAAACCGTTCAACGAGACAAGCGCAAAGCCACGGACTGGCCTTTTCAGCCGCTTTCGCCTATAGGACGCCCATCCCAATGGAGAGTGGATGTCCACTTACGCTCAGTCCCGGTAAGGCCCTGACCTCCTAGCGAGGCAGGGCAGAAAACCTGAAACCCCGTGCCGTGACGTTTCGCGGCGGCGGCATTTTCTGTTTTCCCGGAAACTCTCCCATGGATATTTCGCGCATTGAACAGCGCATCCTGCACCTGCTCGCGCAGGGCGGACGCATTGAAATCGAAAAGAACGAGAAAAAGCGGATCGCCTCCGTCAAATGCCTGACCCGTGACGGCTGGCATTATCCGGGCGTCGATCTCGACATGTTTCGAAAGCTGAAGCGGAAGAAGGCCGTTTCTTCGTCGGGCGGTGGACCCTACCGCATCACCCGGCGTGGGCTGGAACTCGTCCGTTCCGAACTCGACAACAGGTAGACACGGCTCCGCCGGTCGGTGCTCCGGCCGGCGGTTCCCTCCACCGCTCAGGCGGTGGCGATATAGGCCCTGATCTCTTCGGCCTCGCGCTCGACATCCTCGATGCGGCGCTTGACCACGTCGCCGATAGACACGATGCCATCGAGCATGCCGTCCTTTTCCACCGGCAGATGGCGGAAACGGCCTCGGGTCATGATTTCCATCACCTCGTTGACGGTGTGGTTCTCGTTGCAGATCTTCACCTTGGGCGTCATCGCCGAACGCACGGCTATATCGAGCGCGGCACCGCCTTCCTTGGCCAGAACCCGCACAATGTCGCGCTCGGAAAGAATGCCGACGATCTTGTGGTCACCATTGGTGATGACCAGCGCGCCGATCCTGTGTTCGGACAGGATGCGAATGGCTTCGCTCAGCTTTTCGTTCGGCCCGAGCGTCAACACATCATGGCCTTTTTTCTCGAGAATTGCCTTCACCGTCATGGCTTCCTCCTCTGCTTTTTGCCCGCCGGTTCCAGCCTGACCGGCTTTCACATAAGAGTGAATATCGTGCGCCGTGATCGGTTGCATTTCAAGTGCGGTGGTCGGTGTTCTCCCATTCCGGCCCCTGCCACCGCCTGTCGAACCAGCGCAGGCCGAAGAAGCCGGCGACGAAGCCGCCAATATGGGCTTCCCACGCGATCTGGCCCTCTACACCCGGGGCAAAGCCAAGCAGGCCGGTGGCAAGATTGATGATCATCCACACGGCGAGGAAGATCACGACGCCGCGATAGCGCAATACCAATGCGATCGGCAGCACAGGACCGGCGAAGGCAGCCTTGCCGGCCGAGCGATCGGTGCGGAAACCAAACCGCGCCGCAGCTCCCATCATGCCTGATATGGCTCCCGAGGCACCGACCAGCGGCGCCTCTCCATAAGGATGCATCGCCCAGAAAAGCGCGACCGAAGCCAGCCCGGTTACGGCAAAGAACAGCGCGAACCAGAGCGTGCCCAAACGATTTGCCAACGGCGAGCCAAAGGCTGCAAGCCAGACCATGTTGATGGCAATATGTGCAAAGCTACCATGCATGAAGGCATAGGTGAACGGCCGGGAAAACAGGAACCAGTCGAAGCCGTATTGTCCGGTGTAGAGAACCGGGATGAAAGCCCCGTCGTACAGCAATAACATCTGCTGTGCTTCGTTCAGCACATATTGCTGCAGCAGATAGACGGCGACGCAAATGCCGATCACCGCCAGCACCACCGGGGGCAGGTTGAACACCGGCTCACGCCGCCGCGGCGGCGCGTCGTCCACCTGTTGTGTTTCCGAAGGGTCTGCCGGTTCGCTCATGCGCATCTGATCCAGGATTCCTGCGCGTCCTTTAGAGCAAGGATGCTCGCGTTGGAACAATTCTGTTTCCCGGACAGCGAATGCCCCGCACCAGGTCGCCTTCATTTGCTAAAAGACCGAAAGGAAGCGAAGCGGAAATGCTCCGGGATGCGAAAAACTCGCAACGAGCGTTCTCGGAAGCGATGATCCCCCTCCCTAGAATGCCGCCAATTCCAAAGGGGTCCCCACATGATCAAGCATCTTCTTTCCCTGGCCGTCGCTGGCATCGCCAGTCTCGTCACCGCCGCTTCGGCGCAGGGCATATCCGGCGCACCAGCTCCCTTCGACAAGGGCGGCGTCAAGATTGCCGTCGTCAGCTTCCTCGGCTCCGGCGACTGGCTCCAGGCATTCGAGGCCGGCGTGAAGCGCCAGGCCGACGCGCTTGGCATCGAGGCCAACATCTCGCAGGCGCGCAACGACATCAACACCGAGCGGCAGTTGATCCAGCAGGCGATCAATCTCGGCGTGCAAGGCATCATCATCAACAACGGCCAGCCCGAAGCAATCAAGGACGTCGCACAGGCGGCGCTTGACGCCGGCATTCCGGTGGTGGCCTACGACACCAATCTCGACAATCCAAAGATCCCGCAGGTCGAACAGTCCGACGCCGACATGGCGCGCCTCGTGCTCGACCAGGCGGTCAAGGACCAGGGCCAGAAATTCGATGGCGGCGTCCTCTATGTCGCCGGCTTCGCGCCGCTCGATCGCCGCTACGCGGTCTGGAAGGATTTCGGCAAGAAGTACCCAGGCATCAAGGAAGTCGCCACCTGGGGCGTGGTCAACGACACCGTCGCCGCTTCGGTCGCGGACCAGACCAAGGCCGTGCTCACCGCTAACCCAACGCTTTCGGTTGTCTTCGCTCCATGGGACGAATTCGCTCGTGGCGTGAAGCTCGCCATCGACGAGCTTGGCGTTGCCGACAAGGTCAAGATTTACGGCGTCGACATCTCGACCTCGGACATCCAGGCCATTCTCGAACCGAGCAGCCCGTGGGTGGCGACGGCGGCAACCAATCCGGCCGTGGTCGGCGAGGCTTCGTTGCGTGCACTTGCCCAGTTGATCGCCGGACAGAATCCCGGCCATTCCGTGCTGATCCAGCCGACGCTCGTCACCAGGAAGGATCTCGTCGACAACAACATCAAGACGATCGAGGACCTGCAGGCGAAGTTCCCGGCCTTCAAGGACAGCGACGCGGCAAAAGCACCCTGGATACCTGCATCCAATTGAAATCCGGCATCTTCCTTCAGACAATCAGCAATCGGAACAATCATCCCCGGCCTGACCGGGGATGATCACGCTGGAATGCCCGACGGCGACCGCATCTGCGCCTCCACCCGCTCCGACAGTCAGGAGGCGCCGGCCCGACCTTGCGAAAGACGATCATGAGTTCTGTCCCTACCCCCGACTATTTCAGCAACATGCGCCTGATCGGTCATTCCGATCAGGGTGGGCGGCCGGACGGATTGCAGGTGATGGTGCATCGGGGCTTCGCCTATGTCGCGCATCCCTGGTCGCAGGTTTTTCCATCATCGATGTGCGCGATCCCAAGAATCCGGGCGGGACCGTGTTCGTGCCGGCGCCGCCGAATACCTGGACGATCCATCTACAGACGCATGAAGACCTGTTGCTGGTCGTCCATGCGCGCGATCTGTTCGCCGACGCTGCTTTCGCGTTCGATGAGAAGGTCTATTACACCAAGTCGATCCGCGAGACGATCGGCACCGCTTCCGGTTCGGGCTCGGCGCGGACCTGGTCGGCCGGAATGGCCATCTACAATATCTCGAAGCCAACGCAGCCTCGCCAGATCGGCTTCTTCCCGGTCGATGGCATCGGCATTCATCGCATCTGGTATGTCGGTGGGCGCTACGCCTATGTGTCGGCGCTTCTCGACGGCTACAGCGACTACATTCTGCTCACGGTCGACCTTCAAGATCCGACACGGCCCGTCGAGGCCGGTCGCTGGTGGATTCCCGGCATGCATCTCGCTGGCGGCGAGACACCGGGCTGGCCCGACGGCCGCCGCTACGCGTTGCATCATGCGGTCGTCGAAGGCGACACCGCCTATGCCTGCTGGCGCGACGGCGGGTTGACCGCCCTCGATGTCGCGGACCCTGCCCTGCCGAAGCTGATCACCCACAAGAACTGGTCGCCGCCCTATGGAGGCGGCACGCATTCGGCGCTGCCGCTGGTCAAGCGCGGTCTGCTCGTCGTCGCCGACGAGGCCGTGCTCGACCATGAGGAGGATGGGCGCAAGCATACCTGGATCTTCGACATACGCGATCCGGCGAATCCGATTTCGATCTCGACGCTGCCGACCCCGGACGAAACCGACTACACTGCCAAGGGCGGACATTTCGGCCCGCACAATCTGCATGAGAACCGACCGGGCAGCTTCGTGTCCGACACGCTGATCTTTGCAACCTACCAGAATGCAGGGGTGCGCGTTTTCGACATCTCCGACCCCTATCGGCCGAAGGAGACAGGAGCGCTGGTACCGCCGGCTCCCAGCCGCATGGTCGACAAGCGTCCGAACCGGCCACGAGTGATCCAGTCGACCGATGTGTTCGTCGACGCCAATGGCATCATCTATTCGCCCGATTACAATGCCGGGCTGGCAATCATTGAATATGACGGTTGACAGACGCGACCGTGCCCCGTTGGCTTGCCTGCCTTTCCCAGTTCACACCCAATCCATAACCGGCTGAACCACTTGTCCCTCACCGCCGCCCCCATTGCCGTCGCTGTCGCCGGGATCGAGAAATCTTTTGGGCCGACGCGCGCGCTCGCCGGAGCCGATCTTGCCGTCGCGGCCGGGGAGGTGGTGGCGCTGATGGGCGCCAATGGCGCCGGCAAATCGACGCTGGTGAAGATCCTTTCGGGCTCGCATGTGCCCGACGCGGGAACGATCACGCTGGGCGGCAGGATCGTCGCCTTCGGCTCGCCCAGCGCCGCCAAGGCTGCCGGCATCGCGACTGTCCATCAGGCGACAGACCAGGCCGGCGCCGCTGGATTGACGGTTGCCGAGAACCTTCTGCTCGATGAACTTTGCCAGCCCGGCGGGCGCTTCTTCGTCTCGGCCACGTCTATCAGCAGGCGTGCGCGCGCCATCGCGGCGCTGATCGATCTCGACCTGCCGCTCGACCGCGACTTCGTCGATCTGCGGCCGGCGGAACGGCAATTGGTCGCCATCGCCCGCGCCGTAGCGGCCAAGGCCTCGGTCCTCATTCTCGACGAGCCTACATCCAGCCTCTCTGCCACGGAAGCGGACCGGCTCTTCGCCATCATCCGGCGGCTGCGGGCCGGCGGCATGGCAATCCTCTACATCTCGCACAGGCTTAGCGACCTTGCCGCCATCGCCGACCGCGCCGTCGTCATGCGCGGCGGTCGCATCGTCGGCGCTTTTGCCAAGCCGATCGATTTCCCTGCCGCCGTTGCGACCATGATCGGCCGAACATTGGAAGCCGTCATCCACGACGGCAAGACGTCGATGGCCCCGATCGTCGCCTCCATCAAGGGCGCGCGGCTGATTCCCGGTGCGCGGCCTTTCGATCTCGACCTGCGCTCCGGCGAGGTCGTCGCGCTGACCGGCACGCTCGGCTCGGGCAAGAGCCGGCTGCTGCGCGCGCTTTTCGGCCTGGAAACGCTGGCGCAGGGCAGCTTCGTGCTCGACGGAAAACCGTGGCTTTCGAACGGACCGGCGCGATCGATCGAAAACGGCGTCTTCATGGTCGCCGAAGATCGCTGGGCATCGTCGCTCTTGCCACCCGAGATTCCGGGCGCCTCGATTGCCGGCACGATCGCCTTGCCGCATCTGCGGCGTTGGTTTCCCAGCGGTCTGCTGCGGGTCGCGCGCGAGCGCAAGGTCGCCTCTGAGGCGATCGCCCGGCTCGGCATCAAGGCGCGCGGACCCGACGACACGCTCGATGAGCTTTCCGGCGGCAACCAGCAGAAGGTCGTGCTCGCCCGCTGGCAAGCGGCACCTTGCCGGCTGCTGTTGCTCGACGAGCCTTTCCAGGGCGTCGACGTCGGCGCGCGTGCCGACCTGATCGCCGCGATCCGCAACAGCCAGAGCGATTCCGCCACGCTGATCGCGACAAGCGACACCGAAGAGGCGCTGGAGGTTGCCGACCGCATCCTCGTCATGCGCGATCATTCACTTCACGAGGCCGGTGACGGCCATGGCTCGCTGACAGACCAGATCGGCAAGGTCGAGAGCGAAAAGGCCGGAGATCATCGATGACGAACCTGACGACCGAGCAACCGGCCGCACCGCGCACATCGTTCTTCCGGGAGACGCGCCGCTACGCGCTCTTCGTGCTGCTGGCACTGATGGTGATCGGCTTCTGGTATGCACAGCCCGCCTTCATCCGCTCGGCCAACCTGTTCTCGATCCTGCAGGCGGTTTCTGTCGTGGCGATCCTCGGCGTCGGGGTTTCTATCACAATGTCGGCCGACGGCTTCGATCTCTCGGTAGGCAGTATCGCCGCCTCGTCGGTGATGGCGGCGAGCTACGCCATGGTCGTCTGGCAGCTGGACGCTGCTGAGACCATGGTGCTGATCCTGCTGATGGGCGCCTTCATCGGCCTCTTGAACGGGCTGCTGATCGTGCGTGTCGGCGTTCCCGATCTTCTCGCCACGCTGGCGACGATGTTCCTGCTCGCCGGCCTGCAGCTGATCCCGACAGGCGGCCGCTCGATCACCGCCGGCATGGTGCTTCCCGACGGCTCATCGGTCCCTGGTGCTTACGATCCGGCCTTCCTGATCCTCGGCCGGTCGCGACTCTTCGACACGATCCCCTTGTCCGTCGTGGTCATGGCGGTCGTCGCCGTCCTCGCCTGGTTTCTGATGGAGCGTACGCGCTGGGGCCGCGTCTTCTATGCGATCGGCGGCAGCGAAACGGCCGCGCATCTTTCCGGGGCGCCGACCAAGGCATACCGGCTCTGGGCCTATATCCTGTCCGGCACGCTTGCTTCGCTTGGAGGCCTGATCGTCGCTTCGCGTGTCGGCCGCGGCGACGTCTCAGCCGGCAACTCGCTCCTGCTCGATGCGGTGGCGGCCTCGCTGATCGGCTATGCCGTGTTGGACAAGCGCCGCCCGCATGTGATCGGCACGGTAGCCGGCGCGATTTTCGTCGGCGTCCTCCTGAACGGCCTCACTATGCTGAACGCGCCCTATTACACGCAGGACTTCGTCAAGGGCGTCGTGCTGGTTGGCGCGCTCGCCCTGACCTTCGGCCTGGGGAAGAAGCGCTAGCTCCCAGTGGTTTTTCCCTCCCTCGTGGTAAGATCGAGGGAGGGATCAGAACGATCAGTTGGATGGGATCCAGCTTGCGGTCGCTGCGTCGCTTTGGCCGAATGCAGGTAGCTTGGCGTCGAGATCCTCGATCGTCTTGATGCTGTTCTTGCGCAACTCCTCCTGGGTCAGCAGGACCGGCTTGACGACGATGTTGTGGCCGGGATCCTCTCCCGCGATCAGCTTTGCCGCCGCCCGCACCGAAACGGCGCCGACCACGGCCGGGTTGGTGGCCGCGGTGGCGACCCATGGGCTGCCTTCTGCAGTGATCTCGGTGATATCGGCGGTCGACACATCGGCCGAATAGATCTTCACCTTGTTCGAGATGCCGAGCTCATCGGTGGCGAGTTTCACGCCGCGCGCGAACTCGTCATAGGGGGCAAAGACGACGCTGATGTCGGTATTGGCCTGGAACGCCGCCTTGGTCTGGTCGGCGGTCGACACCGCGGTCGTGTCATTGACCGTTCCCCAGCGGGCTTTCTCGACGATCCCGGGATTGGCCTTCTTGGTCTCCTCCCAGATTTCATTGCGACGGTCGAGCGGCGCGAAACCGGCGACGTAGACATAACCCGCCTGGAATGAGGTACCGTTGTCCTTGAGGGCCTGGCCGAGGGACGCCTTGGCCAACTCGTGATCGGATTGTTCGACTTGCGGGATTTTCGGATTGCCGAGATCGACGTCGAAAGCCACAACCTTGATGCCGGCGTCGAGGGCCTTCTGCGCGACATCCTTTAAAGCTTCCGGCTGGCCATGGTCGATGATGATCGCCTGGACGCCGAGATTGATCGCCTGTTCGATCTGGTCACGTTGTGCCGCCGCATCCTGCCGGCCGGAAAAGACCGTGAGATCGATGTCGAGCGCTTTCGCCTGTTTCGTCGCACCGGCCTGGTAGGCCTGAAAGAAATCGCCGGCGGAGATGAAGGTGACGAGTGCCACCTTCACGCCGCCCTTGTCGAAGGGCGCCGGCGCTCCGGCCAACCCGGCGGCCTGTGCCGCCCCGGCCGGAATGGCACAGGCGAGCAGGCTGGCGGTGATCAGTCCAAGAACGGAAGTCTTCATGAAGGTCCCCAGAAAATAACGCCGACAAGGCGCGTCTCCGACCGCGGGATCGCCGCCGTCGCGCCTCAAGGAGCGAATGCGCAAGAGTACAGCGGCAATCGAGCCGTTCGGAACGCAGATTTTTCTCTTTCGAAGCGCGTGATTGGCAAATGTTGCCGTTGCTTGTCGCAGGCTTGGGCGATGCCGCGTTGTCGATCGTCGGGATTGTTCCAGCATCGCGGCGAGTGGAAATCTCAGCCCGCCGTTAACCCCGAATCGCTGGGCGCGAATCAAAAAAGAAGCCGTTCAAGGTTTCCCCTGAAAGGCTGGTCGAGCCCCCTGCTCCCCTAAAACTCTGACTGAAGTGCTGCCGATCGTCGCGAAACGACCGCTTCTGGAGTGGTTTTTGTGTGCCACGGGGCTTGCTTCGATGCAACGTAAACCACTTGTTAACCTTAACGGCCCCGACCCGTGAACAAGTGTTAACGACGCTGGCACGCTTCCTGCTCCGCAACGCATGTAGGTCATCGGAGGGCGCCCTTCTGTTCACCGATGGGACATCAGACGACAGATTGCGCGGAGCAGCATAATATGAACCAGAATGGATCGATCACGCTGTTCCACTATTGGAATCGCCTGCGTGACGGACGCCCTGCCCCGAAGCGTTCGGAGGTCGAGCCGGCCGATATCAAGTCGCTGCTGGCCGACACCTTTATCCTGGAACGGGACACGCGCGGGCAAGCCGTGTTCCGGCTGGCCGGCACCAGGCTTTGCGCCTGCTATGGCCGCGAACTCAAGGGGTTTTCCTTTCCATCGCTGTGGCGCGAGAAGGATCAGCGGCTCGTCTCGCGGCTGATCCATGGTGTCTTCGAGCAGAAGTCGGTCGTGCTCATCACCTATGAGGGCTTCAGCCGCAACGGGCGCTCCAACAAGTTCGAGCTGCTCGCTTTGCCGCTTGACGGCGGCGTCGAAAATCCGCGCTGCCTGGGCGTCATCAGTGCCGTGGAGAAGCCCTTCTGGCTGGGCGCCGACCCGATCACCGACGCGCTGATCGATTCGATCCGCGTCATCGACCCGGAGAAGGAGCTCCTGAACAACCGTCCGGCGATCGATGTTCCCTCGCTCGTTCCCGATGACCTCGGGGCACCCGAGACGATCTCGGCGCTCGGCCGGGCGCGCCGCATCCGTCATCTTGTCGTCTTCGATGGCGGGCGCGAGGAATAATCCGCAGTTTCGCGTCTCGGTAACGTCGCCCAAAAGTGCGCAGCGGTCTTGGAACAACGACATACATACAAAGGGAAGAGCCTAAAAGCGCCCGCTTTTCCCCTTTGTTAACCTGCTTTGTTGTACTTCTTTGATGAAGTTCTCGCATCGACGCGTGGGACGCAAACAGGGTGAAGGCAGTCATGAGGTCAGCGGCGATCGACTATGCGCCGTCCCAAGCTGAAAGGCGTAACTTCCAGCGCGTCCGCGTCAAGATTTACGGGCGCTTCATGCTGGAAGACCGCACCGAGCACCCCTGCCAGGTCGTCGACATGTCGCCGGGCAATGTAGCATTTCGCACCGACCGCATCGGCATGCCCGGCGAAAAAGTCATCGCCTACATCGATCATATCGGCCGCATCGAAGGTGTCGTCACGCGCACCTTGCAGGACGGTTTCGCAATGACCGTCATCGCGTCGGATCGCAAGAAGGACAAGCTTGCCGCGCAATTGACCTGGCTTGCCAACAAGCATGAACTCGACCTGCCGGAAGACCGTCGCCACGAGCGCGTCGCGCCGCGCAATCCGACCAGCGTTCTGCAGCTCACCGATGGCCGCCAGTACCAGTGCCGTATCATCGACCTGTCGCTTTCCGGCGCCGCGGTCGAGATCGACGTCAAGCCGGCAATCGGCATCCAGGTCATGCTGGGCACCATGCGCGGGCAGGTCGTCCGCCACTTCGAGGATGGCGTCGCCATCGAATTCGCCGTCATCCAGCGTCCCGAAACGCTCGATTCCGAATTCAACGCGCCGCGCGTCTGACAAGACCAGCAACGCTTAATGAAGCCGGCCCTTTGCGGCCGGTTTTTGCGTTCGCGACATCGCCGATTGAGATGTTTCAGCCAGGCTCGAGGCCGTTGCCTGCAAGGCCTGCATGACATCGAGCCCGAGGATCAGCTTCGAAATCCCAAATGATTTAATACTCAAATGATTCAAATTTTATGTTTATTCTACTGGCGTTTTACTCAATGTCTACTTCGTGCCTTTGCCTCAAATAAATCCACATGTGGCAATGTCTCCTTCGAACGGGGAGACTACAACAATGAAGAAAACGAGGCGCAAGCTGTTGCTGATGGCAATGGCGATGCAGCTTTCCGCCTGGGGATCAGCATATGCCGCGGGACCGGCCTATATGCACACCGGCGGACGTACCACGCAGCCTGTCGGCCATTATGAGTTCTGCCAGCGCATAGCTGGCGAATGCAGCGAAAGAACCCCCAAGGGCGCGCCGGTCGAGCTGACCCGCAAGCTGTGGGCGACGATCGTCAACGTCAACAATTCCGTCAACACCCGCATCAAGCCGCGCACCGATATGGAGAACTACGGTGTCGAGGAATACTGGGCCTATCCGGATAATGGCTATGGCGATTGCGAGGATTACGCGCTGGAAAAGCGTCGTGAATTGATGGATGCGGGCGTGCCCGCCGGCAATCTGCTGATGACCGTCGCGCGCCAGCCGAATGGCGACGGTCACGCGGTGCTGACCGTGCGCACCAGCCTGGGAGAATTCATCCTCGACAATCTGGAGACCAAGGTCCTGTCCTGGACGGACACCGACTACACCTATCTCAAGCGCCAGTCCGACCAGAATTCCGGCGTTTGGGTGACGATCAACGACGGCCGCTCCGACGCGGTCGCGAGCGTCCGCTAGATATCACAGATCAAGCGCGCCGCATGAGTGCGAAGCGCTTAAGGAGAAACCCGGTCGAGTCCCCACCCTCCCCGTCCCCAACGACCGGGTGAAAGGAGCCGGCCCCGTCCCCGGGCCGGCTCCGCCATTTCTGGATCACCTATAGAAATCTCGGTAACGGAGATCGAGTTGATCGGCATCAAGTTTTGAGGTATTAAAAACCTGTGGAGACGGTCTACTGTCCGTCTGGAAACCATCGTTGGTTGCCGTACGGATGTTGATCACAAGATCATCATCTACCGCTGAAATACTGCGGAGTGGCACTCTAGAGGGTGCTGTCTCGTGCGAGGGATCTCCCTTCCGAATGAGGGGCAATCTTTTACAGGGTTGCTGCACATCCGCTTCATGTTGATGAAGCAAAAGGATGTGCGAAATGTGCAAATCAAACACGCTGGCAAAACTCAGGATTGCGCAAGCCGACAAGCAGAATTGGCTATGCTTCTACTGCGACTTTCCAATGTGGGACGGAGATTCGGCGGCGTTTTCTGAGCGTTATCATCTCTCTATCGGATTGCTCGACCGTTTCCTCTGCACCGCTGAACATCTGACGCCCAGGATGGACGGCGGCGAAGACGCGCAAGAGAACGTCGTTGCTGCTTGCAAGTTTTGCAATCAGACCCGCCATAGGATGCGAAGTGTGTTGTCGCCTGCTGCGTACCGGCGGTACGTCCGAAGGCGAATAGCGGCAAGGAAATGGCATCCGCCTGAATGCCGTCATTTGTTAAAATGGCGCTCAGGCGGTCCTCCGGAAGTTTCGCGGCCGCTGCGAACGTCGGACAAGGCCAGTCCCTTGTCCGTGATCCAGCTTTCAAATGGCAACTGATCGCTGCAGTATGAGCGATCAAATTGCCACCTCTGGATCACCGCGATGTTGGAAATCCCGGAAGATCGCTGCGAGCGCCATCGCCTGTACAAGGCCATCGACGATGCCTTCAAGGCGGGCGATTTCGATGGTCTCGGCATGGCTTTGGGTGGCTCGCCCCGGTGGTTCGACGAGCGCATGTCGTTTGAGCTCGGGCTCGGGCATCCGCTGGAATATGCAATCTATTGGAGCCCCGTCGGTTTCATCTCGACCTTGCTGGATGCTGGCTCGGATCCGAATTATCAGGATCACGGCGGGTTTCCGTCCCTCATCGCGGCGCTGTCCACCGACCGGGCCGACAGGCTGGACATCATGCGGGTATTGATCGAGGCCGGTGCCGACCCCAATATGCGGGGTGTGAACGACTGGACGCCGCTTCACTATTCGGTGGCCATCGGCAGCGTCGATGCGATCCGCCTGCTTTTGGCGGCCGGCGCCGACCCGACGCTCGAAACCCGCATCGATCACTACAGGACAGCCATAGAGGAGGCCGACATTGCCGGCTTTGACGCCGGTGCGTCCTTGCTGCGCGATGCGATAGCCGGGCCCGGCTCCAACCGCCGGTGAGTTAGGCCGCGATGAAAGCCAAACTGGCCTCAGGCCTCCTTCAAGCCCGCCTTGAAGCGCTTGCCATTGGCAACGTAGTGTGCGGCCGAGCCGCGCAACTTCGCCACGGCCGCGTCGTCCAGCACCCTGATTGCCTTGGCAGGCGAGCCGACGATCAGCGAATTGTCCGGGAATTCCTTGCCTTCGGTGACCAGCGCACCCGCACCGACCAACGAATTCCTGCCGATTTTCGCGCCGTTCAGCACGATGGCGCCCATACCGATCAGACTGTTGTCGCCGATCGTGCAGCCATGCAGCAAGGCGCGATGGCCGATCGTGCAGCCCTCCCCGATCGTCAGCGGAAAGCCGGGATCGGTGTGCATGACCGTATGTTCCTGCACATTGGTGTCGGCGCCGATGACGATGGGCTCATTGTCGCCGCGAATGACGGCGCCGAACCAGAAGCCGGCATTGCGGCCGACCCGAACGTCGCCGATCAGCGTCGCATCGGGCGCGATCCAGTTGGTCTGCACATCCGCGAAACTGGGCCCCGTTCCATCGATCGCGTAGAGCGGCATGTCTTGGTCTCCGAATCGTCTCAGCCTGGCAAGTCGGAGCCTAGGAGACGGATCGTCCATGAGGCAATGGCAAGCACGACCACGCCCAGCGCCAAGGACCAGACAATCGCCGTGCAGCCGCAGGACATCAGCGCCATCATCGAAATGCGGCGCTCGCGCCGGGCATCGATCGCATCGTTGACCAGCATGAACGGCCCGGCACACGCGGTGGCGAGCAGCGAGCGCAAGATATGGGACGGCGACACATAGGGTTCGGTGAAGGCGACCTTGCGGCCCGAAACCAGTTCCATGGCCGATCCGGCCATCCCGCAGGCGGTCAACCCGACGACAAAAGCGAAGAGCGTGAGTTCCAGCGGTCCCATCTTAACTTCCCATTTACCATGAAATTGCACAGTCGTTCCATGAAGGCTGCAAAAGCCATGCCGTGCGACGTGTACCGCCCAGGGACACAGAGGCGGCTGGGATCCGAGAACCGAGATGAAACAGGCAGCGCTCGCCAACGAACTCACCGTGGTCGATTCCAGGCTGATGAAGCGGGTGCTCTACGCGTTCACGGCGCTGGCTCTGCTGTCGGCAGCGATCAGCCTCGGCGGCAAATGGTTCGGCCATTCGATCGCCATGGCCGGATACACCGACGACGCAACAATCCACCAGGTGGTGATCGGCAACAATGTCATCGCCGTGCCGGCCAACGCCATCCGTTTCGCCCAGGCCAGGCGCGACGGTATCGCCTCGCGGCTCGATCTCTATCTGCGCTACCCCCAGATGGACGGCTACAGCGAGGCCGCGCGCGACGATTTCAACCACACCGGGGCAGCCAAGAACATCGTCTTCCTGTCTTTCGAACAGCGGATGATGTCGCGTGACATGAGTGGCCGCTTCGCGCCGATCTACAGCGCGTTGATCAACAAAACCGGCATTGCGGGGCCTGGCGGCACGACGGTGTACGGTTTCAACGAGAAATCAGGCTATTTGAACGAGGTGCTGGTTGTCGCCGAGCGCCCCGGCAAGGACCCGTTCGTGGCACGTTGCCTGAGCGGGCCGAGTGCCGACGAATCGCTGGCGCCGTGCGAGCGCGACATCCAGGTCGGCGACGAACTCAGCCTCACCTATCGCTTCCCAAGGGAGTTTCTGGGTGATTGGCAGACGCTTGACGCGGCAATCGCCACAGAAGCCGGGCGTGTCCTGAAAACAGGACATTAGAATAGAAAGCGTCGGGAGATCCGGCTGGCCGGCCGCATTCGAGGCGCAGCCGGCCAAGCGCAAGGTGCTGGCTCAGGCCAGATCGATGTCGAGGATTGCCATCGAAAAATTGTAGTCGCCGTCGTCTTCGTCCTTGAAGACGATGCCGAGGAATTCGTCACCGACATAGACCTCGGCTGAATCTTCCTTGCGCGGCCGTGCCTTGACCTCGAGCTTGGGGTTCTGGAAGACGCGCTTGAAATAGGCGTCCAGCTTTCTGATTTCGTCCGGCTTCAACAGTCTTCTCCGATCATCGGGCTTGCTCGTTCGAGCGCGCTTCTGACACGTCGACAATGGCGATGTAAAGGCAAGCGGCCCGATAAGGCGAGACAACCGCCACTCATGCCCACGGCCGGAATCCGGCAGCAGGCGGCGGCCTTCTGAAAATCAGATGTCGAAGCTGACGACCTGATCCATCGTCTGCGACGGCAGAAGCTGGTCCATCTGGCGCGACGGCTGATCGCAGCCGGTCTCGCCAACGACGCGAGCCGGTACGCCGGCAACCGTCTTGTTGTGCGGCACTGGCGACAGCACCACCGAGCCTGCCGCAATCTTCGAGCAATGGCCGATTTCGATGTTGCCGAGGATCTTGGCACCAGCGCCGATCAGCACGCCGTAGCGGATCTTGGGATGACGGTCGCCGCCGGCCTTGCCGGTACCGCCCAGTGTTACGCCATGCAATATCGACACATCGTCCTCGATCACCGCGGTCTCGCCGACCACAAGGCCGGTGGCGTGGTCGATGAAGATGCCCTTGCCGATGCGCGCGGCCGGGTTGATGTCGGTCTGGAAGACCGAGGACGAGCGGCTCTGCAGATAGAGCGCGAAATCCTTGCGGCCCTGGTTCCACAGCCAATGCGCCAGGCGATGCGTCTGGATGGCGTGAAAACCCTTGAAATAGAGCACCGGCATGATGAAGCGGTCGCACGCCGGATCGCGGTCGTAATAGGCTTGGATGTCGACGCGCACGGTCGTCGGCCAGTCCTTGTCGTCGGCCAGCATGGATTTGAAGGTCTGGCGGATGAGATCGGAGCCGATGTCCTGGTGCGCCAGCCGTTCGGCCAGGCGATGGATGACCGCTTCCTCCAGGCTGTCCTGGTTGAGGATGGTCGAATAGAGGAACGCGGCGAGCAATGGGTCGCGGTTGACAGCCTCCATCGCTTCGTCGCGGATCGAACGCCAGATCGGGTCGACCGGCTTCAATGCGCTGTGTCGGGAAATGCTGATGCTGTTCATCGCCGTCTCGTCCTGCGCCCTGCCGGGCTTGCTTGTTGTGCTTGCCTGTTGTCCGGCCGCACATATAAGTCAAATCATAGCACGATTGAACTCAATTTTCCTCAGTGCATTGTCAAATGGATTTGGTTCGCGGGAATTCAATCAGCCATGGAAAACGAACCCTTGATCGATGACGCTCTGAAGAGCGAGCTTTCAGCGCTCTACCGGGGACCAGGC
The DNA here is from genome assembly GCF_040323315.1 of Mesorhizobium sp. M0047. Lineage (NCBI taxonomy): Bacteria > Pseudomonadati > Pseudomonadota > Alphaproteobacteria > Hyphomicrobiales > Phyllobacteriaceae > Mesorhizobium > Mesorhizobium sp. M0047. Next base: position 66,547 of record NZ_JAMYUW010000010.1, read on the forward strand.
CGCCATTACCACAACCTTGCCCATATCGAAGCGATGTTGGCGCTTGCAGGTGACTATCGGGCGGCGCTCGGCGACCCCGGAACCGTCGAAGCGGCGATCTGGTTCCACGATGCCATCTATGACAGCAAGGCCAAGGACAACGAGGCGCAAAGTGCTGCCCTAGCCGAGAAGAAGCTGGCGGGCCGCGCGGACCCTTCCCGCCTCAACCGCATCTCGGCGATGATCGTCGCCACCGCCACACACCAGGTGCCGCCGTTTGACGACGCGACGAGCACACGCGACGCAAGTCTTTTCCTCGATATGGATCTGTCGATCCTGGGTGCCGCGCCGGACGCCTTCGACGCCTATGAGCGCGCCGTACGACGCGAGTACGCCTGGGTGGAGGGGCCGATGTGGCGGGCCGGGCGCAGTGCCGTGCTGAAGAATTTCCTCGCCCGCCCACACATTTTCCACACGGAGGAATTCCGGCAACGCTTTGAACGGCAGGCCCGCGAAAACATGGCGCGGTCGCTGGCGGCTCTCGCCACAGGCTGAGGGCAGTCACGTCCCGCTCCCCTCGCCGTCCGCTCAGAGCGGATTCTCGGCATAGAACTCCAGCACACGCTGCTTGAAGGTCTTGTCCCCGACAGCCAGCATGTGGTCGCGGCCCAAGATGTGAAAGGCCCTGGCGTTCGGCATCAACGCCGCGAGTTCATCGGGCGAGCCGCCAATGTCGTCGGTCGTGCCGACAGCTACCAGCGTCGGCTGGGCGATGCGGGCAATATCCTGCTCGCTCAGCAGTTCGCGCGATTTGGCAATGCAGGCGGCCAACGCACGGCGATCGCTGCGGGTCTGGTCGGCGAAGGCGCGAAACGATCGGCCGCGCGGATGGCTTGTCGCGGCCGGATCATCGGCAAGCAGGGCCGCGGCGATCGGATCCCAATCGCCGACACCATCGATCATGCCGATTCCAAGACCTCCGAAAACCAGCGTCGCCACCTTTTCCGGATCCGACAGCGCCAGGAACGCCGCGATGCGCGCGCCCATCGAATAGCCCATGACATGGGCGCGCTCGATGCCGAGGTGGTCGAGCAAGGCGGCGGCATCCGAAGCCATCTTCGCCGGCGTATAATCGGCCTCCTCATAACTCTTCGACGACGAACCATGGCCGCGGTTGTCGAAGGCGATGGCGCGGTAACCGGCATCGTTCAGCGTCTTGAACCAGCCGGGCGACACCCAATTGACATAGTGGCTCGAAGCGAAGCCGTGGATCATGAGCACCGGATCGCCCTCGCCCGATGCCGGCTGGCGGTCGAGGAAGGCAATGTCGAAGCCGTCGTGGGTGAAAAGCTGCATCGGCGATCCCGCCTGCCCACTCAACCGCCGCCGCCATTGGGCGCATCGCCATTGTCGGCGGGCGGCACGCCGGGGCTAGACGCTGTGCCCACGGCCGGATGGCGCACCAGGTCGCCATATTCGATGCCGTTGCTGGCGGCCGTGCCGGCCTTGAGTTCGAGCACGAAACGTACCGGGACACCTGGCGAAATAACGGCGTCGGATTGCGGCTCACCGCGCTTGATCGCCCGGATCTTGCCGTCCTGGCCGACAAAGATCAGATCGAGCGGCATCGGCGTGTTCCGCATCCAGAAATTGACCTGCTGTGGCATCTCGAAGACGAACAGCATGCCGTGATCGTCGGGCATGTCCTGGCGATACATCAAACCGGCTTCGCGCTCTGGATCGGTGTCGGCGATTTCGATGGAAAAGGAGCGATCGCCGCCTTTCGTCACCACGACCAGTGGCGTCGGGTCGACCGCAAGGATCATCGCCCGACTGTCCGCCGCGGTCGGCCGTTCGGAATAGAAGAAGGCGCCTGCGGCGATGATGACGGCAATCACGGCGCACACCACGCCCGCCGCCAGCCAGTTCCTGTGAGCCATTCGAAATCCTCAGCCGGAAATCGTCCTAGTGCGAGACCGGCAAGGTCCCCATATCGGGGTGAATTTCGGCGGCCATAAGGCCTTTGTCGCCGCGTCCGAAACGAACCAGAACGACTTGGCCTGGCCGAAGCTCGGTGATGCCGTAGCGGCGCAAGGTCTCCATGTGGACGAAGATGTCCTCGGTGCCCTCGCCGCGGGTCAGAAAACCAAAACCCTTGGTGCGGTTGAACCACTTCACCAAAGCGCGTTCGAGACCGCTTTCCGGCGTCACCGCGACATGGGTGCGCTGCTCCTGCATCTCGGCCGGGTGAACCGCTGTGGTGAGATCCATGGAGAGAACCCGGAAGGCCTGCAATCCGCGGTCGCCATGCTTGACGAGGCAGACCACGCGCGCGCCCTCCAGGGCCGTCTGAAAGCCGTCCTTTCGAAGACACGTCACATGGAGGAGGATGTCGCCCGAAATGCCGTCATCCGGGAGGATGAAACCATAACCCTTGGCCACATCGAACCACTTGATCACGCCGGCAATTTCGAGCAGGTCGGCGGCGTCACCGCCTTCGTCACGCTGCAAGGCATCGCCTAGAGGTTCGTCCCGCCCCATGAAAGAGGCCTTTTCCCCCATAAGAATGCCCCCTCTTTTAAAGAACACCGCAACTGATTCTTGGGGACCAGATTAACACTGCCGCTTCCGGTGTGTGCAAGACCTGCCGTGCCTTTTTTCACGGTTCAATGGGGTGAATACCGGATTTGTTCTTTGCCGGCATTGCGCGCTGCCGCATGATTGCCCTTTGACGGGGTCGACCCTATGTTGCACCGCAATGCAATTCACGAGGAATCCTCATGCGCTATCTGCACACCATGGTCCGCGTCGCCGACGTGGATGCCTCGCTTGACTTCTACTGCAACAAGCTCGGCCTCAAGGAGGTGCGCCGCTACGAAAACGAGCAAGGCCGCTTCACGCTGATCTTCCTCGCCGCGTCGGAAGACGAGCAAAGCGGCATCGCCGACAAGGCGCCGCTAATCGAACTGACCTACAATTGGGATCCGGAAGACTACAAGGGCGGGCGAAATTTCGGCCACCTCGCCTATGAGGTCGACGACATCTACGCCACCTGCCAGCATTTGATGGACAACGGCGTCATCATCAATCGGCCGCCGCGCGACGGCAATATGGCCTTCGTCAAGTCGCCGGACGGCATTTCGATCGAACTGCTGCAAAAGGGACCGGCGAAGCCCAAAGCCGAGCCTTGGGCCTCGATGCCGAACACCGGCACCTGGTAGCGATCACGCCATCTTGAGTGGGGCGGCCATGCGGACAAGCCGGCCGCCTTTGCCGTTCTGATCGACGGCACCTATCTACCTGCTTATCGCGCCTGCCCGCCGAGGCCGGCGCTTACCAGGAGAATTCATTCATGCCGACCAGCCGTGCCGATATTGCCACCGAGCATGCCAGCCGCTACCTGCAGCAATTGTGCAAGCACTGGGCGCACAAATTCCCGGTCGAGTTCGATCCCGCCCATGGCACCATCGATCTCTCAATGGGCCGCACGGTTCTGGACGCAGACGCGACCGCGCTGCATATCACGGTTTCAACTGACGAAGCCGGATCGATCGAACGGCTGGAAAGCGTCGTCGCCGATCACATCAAGCGCTTTGCTTTCCGCGAAGAGCTGACCTTCGACTGGAAACCCGCGCCGGCGGCATAAGCGCCTATTCGTGCACGACTTCTGGCGAAAACCGGCACCCACTTTTCGGGATCGTGCTTCACTTCCCATCGGCCTGAGCGGCCATCGCCAGCAGCGCCTGCACCGAGCGCCAATTGCGCGCCGTGCCTGGCACTTTCAGGGTGCGCGGGATCAGCCCGGCAAACACCGATTTGCCCAGTCCATCCGGCGCATGCAGGTAGAGCGCATCGCCCTTGACCTCGAAGCGTTCGGGCCCTGTGCACTTTTCGGCCAGCCGCGCCACCTCATCGGCGGTCGGCTCGCGTTCCAGCACATAGGCATGGAGCCTCGTGTGGTCCGCAGCCACGTCCGGATAGGGATTTTCGTTCACCAGCCGCTCGAACCATGAGAGATCGCGCACCATGATACGGGAATGGAAGCCCCATTTCTTCTCGAAGGATGCTTCGAGCTGTTTCGTCAGCGTAACCGCATCGGCCGTCTTCGCGCGGAACACGGCATTGCCGCTCTGCACATAGGTGGCGACATCGGAAAAGCCGAGATCCTCGAAGAATGATCGCAACTCCGTCATTTTGACGATGCGGTTGCCGCCGACATTGATGCCGGAAAACAGCGCGACGAAGGTTTTTCTGGCACCCCTCATATGATGAACCCGGCCAAGGTCTCGTTATCGGTGATGTCCTGGTACTGGACGCCTTCTGCCTCGAAATTCGCCTTGAGCAGGTCGAAATTGCGGCGGTCCTTGGTTTCGATGCCGATCAGCACCGAACCGAAATTGCGCGCCGATTTCTTCAGATATTCGAAACGGGCGATGTCGTCGTCCGGACCGAGCAGTTCGAGGAAGTCGCGCAGCGCGCCCGGCCGCTGGGGGAAGCGGATGATGAAGTATTTCTTCAGGCCCTCGAAGCGCAGTGCCCGTTCCTTGACGTCCGGCAGCCGCTCGAAATCGAAATTGCCGCCCGAGACCACGGCGACAATGGTCTTGCCCCTGATCTCCTTCCTGGAGAAATCCTTCAGCGCATCGATCGCCAGGGCGCCGGCCGGCTCCAGCACGACGCCCTCGACGTTGAGCATCTCGATCATGGTGGCGCAGAGCCGGTTTTCCGGGATCAGCCGCACGGTGTCGGCAGGAAAATCCTTGAGATGCCGTAACGGCTCGCGGCCGATCTCGGCCACCGCCGCGCCATCGACGAAATTGTCGACTTTGGCGAGCTTGAGCCGTTTTCCCGCAGCGAGGCTCTCTCGCAGGCTCGGTGCGCCGGCTGGTTCACAGAAGACGAAGCGCGCTTCCCGGCCCTGATCGGCGAAAAAGTGAGTGACGCCGGCGGCGAGCCCGCCACCGCCGACCGGCAGCATGACGATGTCGGGCATGCGGGCGCCGGGCATCTGGTCCGCAATCTCATAGGCGACGGTCGCCTGGCCCTCGATGATGTCCTTGTGGTCGAAGGGCGGCACCATATGGGCGCCGGAACTTTCGGTGAATTCGAAGGCGGCGCGATAGCAATCGTCGAAAAAGTCGCCAACCAGCCTGATCTCGACGAAATCGCCGCCGAACAGCCTGGTCTTGTCGATCTTCTGCTGCGGTGTCGTCACGGGCATGAACACCACGCCCTTCTTGCCGAAATGGCGACAGACGAAAGCAAAGCCCTGCGCATGGTTGCCGGCGGACGCGCACACGAACAGTTCGGCCTCGTTGCCCGCCGCCAGCGTTTTGCGGAAGAAATTAAAGGCGCCGCGGATCTTGTAGGAACGCACGGGCGACAGATCCTCGCGCTTCAACAGCACCCGCGCGCCGGTCTTTTTCGACAAATAGTCGTTTTCCTGCAGCGGCGTTTCCGGGAAGATCTGACGGATCGCGGCAGCAGCGCCAGCAACGCGGGAAGAGAAACTGTTCATTGGAAACCTCTTCGCGGCGCATGTCGTCGGCAGACCTCGTCACCGATTGGGCTGCGCACCGTCAGTTGTTGGCGTTATGCTACGATGCAGCACGAACCCGCCTATTGCATATCCGGCCTTGCGACGCCATCGTCCCGCCATTCATGTCTTCTCGCAACGGGCATTCGCAAAAGCTTTGCAAGCTCTTGAAGGCGTTTTTTGATGCATTGGTGGCGGTCGGCCTGAAATCCTGTCTCTGCCAAAACCGGCGCGTCGACGGTAGATGCGGCTCATTGTGCGCACCAGGGAGGCGTTCCTCGCGTCATTTTGGCTTTCGCGCAACACTGCGGCGGCTGTAGCCGGGCGCTGATCACATTTCGATGGGACACGACTTAGTTCCGCCGCACTCTCCCTGTCCGGGAGGTGTCGCGGGGGTAGACAGGCCTTTCGGCCGGAGTTGGAATTTCAAGCGTGCCTTTGAAGAAGATCTTTACCGTTGTCCTTGCCTTGTTCGTCACCGGCTGCGCCGGCTCGCAAACACAGGAACTGCTGGGTAGCGCCATGGTGTCCGCCCCGGTGACGGAGATCGCCGGCAACCACAGCATCTTTATCGCCACGACGCGCAAGAAATCCGACGATCCCAATAAGGTTTTCGACGGCGAGCGCTCGGCGACGCTTAACTACGCGCGCGTCAACGTCACCGTTCCGGGGATCCACGAGACCGGCCAGATCGAGCGGCGCTCGCGCGGCAAGTCGGACGACCCGGCCAAATATTTCATGGCCTCCGAGGTCGTCGGCTACGACACGCAGCCGAAATTCTCCAGCGCCCTCAACGCCGACATCGCGGCGCGCGGCGGCCGCGTCATGGTCTTCGTGCATGGCTACAACACCGGCTTCGACGCCGCCGTCTATCGCCTCACCCAGATTGTCCACGATTCCGGCTATCCCGGCACGCCCGTGCTGTTTTCCTGGGCATCGGGCGCCAGGACCACCGACTATGTCTACGACAAGGAAAGCGCCAGTGCTGCCCGCGACCAGCTGGAAGTGACGCTCAGGATGCTGCAGCAGTCGGGCGCCCGGCGCATCGACATAGTCGCCCACTCAATGGGAACCTGGGTGACCATGGAAACGCTGCGCCAGATGGCCATCAGCGGCGACCGCGATCTCGGTGGCAAGCTCGGCGACGTGGTGCTGGCCTCACCCGACATCGACGTCGACGTGTTCAAGAGCCAGATGCGGCGCTACGGCAAGCCCGACAAGCCGTTCATCCTGCTATTGTCCGACGACGATCGGGCCCTGAGGCTCTCAGGCCTGATCGCCGGTTCGCGGCCGCGCGTCGGCGACTACAAGGATGCCGCCGATCTTGCCTCCTACGGCGTGACCGTCGTCGACCTCTCCACGGTCAAGGGAAGCGACAGCTTCAACCATACGAAATTCGCCGACAATCCAACGCTGGTGAAGATGATCGGCCAGCGCCTGCGCGAGGATGACGGCTTTGCCAGCGACCGTGACGTGACCGACCGCATCGGCCTGCTCGGCCAATAGATGGGGTCCCGCGGTTTCGCCGTGCCTGTTCAGTATTGCGGACGTATGGACTCACTTTGAACTGGACCGCGCCGGTCTCTGGCTCTATCGGAATAGCCAGCGACGTCACGCGTTTGACGTCCCCCTTTATGGGAGCCGGCGCGTGACCGTGCGTTCGAAGAGTTACCTCGTCGTTGCTATCGCGCTCGCCGTGACCGGCTGCGCCGGCCAGAACACGCATGACCTGCTCAACAGGACCGCCGTCTCGGTCCCCGCTTCCGACATCGCGGCGACGCATGAGATCTTCGTTGCCACGACCCGCCAGAGGGCAATCAAGGATCCGCGACAGGTGTACGACGGCGATCGCTCGCTGACCACCAGCTTTGCCCGTGTCGACGTCACCGTTCCGAAAAGCCATCAGGTCGGCGCCATCGAGCGGGCCAAGGGATCCGCAAACAGCGCACCAGCCAAGGACTTCACCGCCAGGGACGTCACCTTCTACGAAGGCGCGCCGCAATTCGCCAAGGCGGTCGGCGCCGACATCGCCATGCGCGGCGACCGTGCGCTGGTTTTCGTGCACGGCTTCAACAATGGCTTCGATGACGGCATCTATCGGCTGACCCAGATCGCCCACGACACGAAATATCCAGGTACGCCCGTTCTGTTCTCATGGGCGTCGAGTGCCAAGACGACGGGCTATCTCTACGACAGGGATAGCGCAAACGCGGCGCGCGACGATCTTGAAGCAACGCTGAGAATGCTTGCCAAGACCAAGGTGAGAAGCATCGACATCATCGCCCATTCGATGGGGACGTGGTTGACCATGGAAGCGTTGCGGCAACTCGCCATCACCGGCGACCGCGATCTCGGCGGCAAGCTCGGCTATGTCATTCTGGCCTCGCCTGATATCGACGTCGATGTGTTCAAGAAACAGATGATCCGCTACGGCAAGCCGGACAAGCCGTTCGCCATCCTGCTTTCGGGCGACGACCGCGCGCTCAAGCTTTCGGCCCTGATCTCCGGCGACAAGCCGCGTGTCGGCGACTACGGCAATGCGGCCGACCTTGCCAGCTATGGCGTATCGGTTGTGGACTTGAGCAAACTGAAGTCTGGCGATCGCCTCAACCACGCCAAATTCGCCGATAACCCGATCCTGGTGCAACTGCTCGGCAACCGGCTGCGTGCACCGGCTGGCCTGGCCTCGGACGAACCCGACCCGACACAACTCAACAATCTCGGTCAGGGCCTCGGCAAGGCCGTCGGCTCGGTCGCCGAGATCGTCATCACCACGCCGTTCAAGGTGCTGACGATCGCCACGGGTGGGTGATCGGCGGACGAGTCACCCCAAGGTTGCTAAACGAACAGATCGACCTTCTGGAACGTCGTCACATCGATCAGGCCGACATCGGAAATCCTGAGCTCGGGAATGACGACCAGCGCCAGCAGCGAGTGCTGCATATAGGCGTTGTTTAGCGAACAGCCCATCTTGCGCATCGCCTCGGTGAGCTTGTCCGCCTTGGCCGCGACGATTTCCGCCCGCTCGTCCGACATCAGCCCGGCGATCGGCATTTCGACCAGCGCCAGTTCCTTGCCCTTGGAGAACAGCACGACGCCGCCGCCGACCTCGCCCAGACGGTTCACGGCCAGCGCCATGTCCTGCTTGTTGGTACCGACGCAGATGATGTGGTGGGCGTCATGCGCCACGCTGGACGCCATGGCGCAGTCGGCCATGTAACCGAATCCGGAGACGAAGGCGTTGGTAACGCCGCCCGTGCCTCTGTGGCGCTCGACCAGCGCGATCTGGCAGACATCATTGCGGCGATCCATGGCGACCAGCCCGTCCTCGACCGGCAGATCGGCCTCCAGTGCCCGCGTCGGCGCCTGGTTCTCGATGACGCCGATGACGCGCACCCGCACCTCGTTGGCACCCTTGGGAGCCACGATGTCGAAGTCGCCGCCCTTCAGCTTCTTGCCAAGCTTGACGGTATTCTTCGCCGTCTTCGGGTAATCATAGGCCGGAATATCGATTTCGAGCTTGCCGCCCTTGGCCAGCCTGACACCGCGTGAATAGACCTCGTCTATGGTCATTGCGGCGAGATCCGAGACGATCAGCAGATCGGCCAGCCGACCCGGCGCAATCGAGCCGATCTCGCGTTCCAGTTTGAAATGCCGGGCGGTGTTGAGTGTCGCCATCTGGATCGCCATCACCGGCTTCAACCCCTGTTGGATGGCGTGGCGCACCACGCGGTCCATGTGGCCTTCATGAACCAGCGTGCCGGAATGGCTGTCGTCGGTGCACAGGATGAAGTTGCACGGGTCGATGCCGCTCTCCGTCACTGCCTTGATCTGCGAGGCCACGTCGTACCAGGCCGAGCCCAGCCGCAGCATCGCCTTCATGCCCTGGCGCACACGCGCAATGGCATCCTCGGCGCGCGTGCCCTCGTGGTCGTCTTCCGGGCCGCCTGCGACGTAGCCATGGAAAGGCAGGCCGAGATCGCGCGAGGCATAGTGCCCACCGACCGTCTTGCCTGCCTTGACCGTCGCGGCGATCTCGCCCGACATGACCGGATCATTGGCGGCGACGCCGGGGAAATTCATCACTTCTCCCAGTCCGATGATGTTTTCCCAAGTCATCGCTTCCGCCACATCGGCGACCGTCAGTTCGGCGCCGGCATGTTCCAGCCCCGGCGCCGAAGGCACGCAGGACGGCATCTGCACATGCACGTTGATCGGCATGGCGACGGCCTCGTCATGCATCAGCCGCACGCCTGGCAGCCCCAGTACATTGGCGATCTCGTGCGGATCGATGAACATCGACGTGGTGCCATGCGGAATGACAGCCCGGCAGAACTCGGTCACCGTCACCATGCCACTCTCGACATGCATGTGCGCGTCGCAGAGGCCGGGCACCAGATAACGCCCGCCTGCGTCGACCACCTTGGTGACGCCCTGGCCGATGGCGTGGCTGGCATCAGGCCCACAAAAGGCGAAGCGCCCGCCGGCAATGGCGATGTCGGTGCCGGCGATGATCTCGCCCGAATGGACGTTCACCCAGCGGCCGTTGCGGATAACGAGATCGGCGGGTTTGCGCCCCATGGCGACATCGACCAGATGCGTCGCCATCTCGGTCCAGGGTTTGGGTTTCGTCGCATGCCCCGACGGCTTCTTTGTCATGAAAGACTCCTGTTTGCCCGACTGTGCCAAGCCGATGTGGTTTTGGCCAGCGCTGAACGATCTTTGCCCCAGTCGATCAACGGATTACGCCGTCTTCACCACATATTGGTCGCAGTCGGAAATGGAATTCCGTTTTGTGGCAAATCAGGTTACCCTTCCCGCAAGGACATTTCTGGATCGCCATTTCGGGGAGTTCGATGCGTCGCCTGGTGGTCGCAAGTGCCGTTTTTCTTGTCGCTTCGGCCGTGCCGGCTTTGGCAGCCGACCAGATGGTCGACGTGCCGATGACAGCGCCGGGCTTCGACTGGACGGGCTACTACGCCGGTCTGCAGGGCGGCTATGGCTGGGGCCGATCCGATATATCAACGACGGAAGGCGCGCCGTTTTCCATCACCCCCGATATTGATGGCGGCTTCGTCGGCGGCCATGTCGCCGGCCTGTGGCAGTTCGACCAGGCGGTGCTAGGCGCCGAGGCAGAGCTCAACTATTCGTCGATCGAAGGCACGACGGAATCGGGCCTGGGAAGCCCATTCGGGACCGACATCAAATGGTTCGGGTCGGTCAACGCCAAGGCCGGCTACGCCATGGATCGCCTGCTGGTCTACGGCATTGGCGGCGTCGCCTTTGCCGGCATCGAGACATCGCAAGTCGCGGGTCCGGCGTTCGCCAGCACGCGCACAAATGTCGGTTGGACCGTTGGTGCCGGCGTCGACTACGCATTGACCGACAAGTTCGTCGTCGGCGCGCAGTATCGCTACTATGATTTCGGCTCCGAGCACTACGACGTGGCGGAACCCTTCAACGATCGCGATCAGAACGTGAAGCTCAACACGGTCGGGATCAATTTGAGCTACAAGTTCTGAACCAGCCCACTGTTATCACCAAGCCGCCCGGGCCGCACGTCCGGCCAAGGCCAAATAACACGACTTGACGGCCTGTGTCTGGCGTCTGAAAAGGGCTGGCCTGCGGACGTGGCGGAATTGGTAGACGCAAGGGACTTAAAATCCCTCGATCTCTGATCGTACGGGTTCGATTCCCGTCGTCCGCACCAGATTGAATTCCAACGATTATCGCATTCTGCGGTGGTGGATGCCCAAGAAAATCATTCGTGGGAAGCTGTGCGGGTAGCCGGAGCGTGCGCAAGATTTGACTTTGAGCGGGAATCGGAGCTTGCCTTGAATCTGACCTGGCCCTGCCACGAAACTACACCAATGCAAGAGCTCTTGAATCTGCCGGCGCCGAGGTCACCGCCGAGAACGGCGGCGGCGCTGACTTGAGGCTGCGGAAGGATCGGGTATGATTGCCACGATGTTTCGATGGGGCGCGATCCTTGGCGTCATCGGCTTTATCGGCGGGTTCGTGGGGCCGATTGTCTTCACGCCCGAAGCAAACCAGGGCCCGCTGCTCGGCATCTTCATCACAGGTCCGCTGGGCTTCGTGCTCGGCCTGATTGTCGGGCTGGTGCTTTCACTTCAGCCGAGGCGTTACTGAAATCGTCAAGCACTTCAGTGCGATCGAATCCGCATGCAGCGTGCCTCGTCCTGGCGTTGATAATCAGGCACGCAGGTGAAGAACACCGGCCGGCGGTCGCGGCCCGACTCGCAAATAGCGATTCAATTAATTAGCGCGTGCTTAATCAGATCCGGAGGATTTTAACGAATCGTTGACCGCGCTGTCCCAGAATAGGACGGCGCGGTCAAACCCAACCGGACTGCGCAGGCGGCTCCGGCACTGAGCGCCCGCCGGACTGTCGGAGCCGCCACCTTACACTACAATATACCAGCAATGGTTGAATCAACCGTTACCGCACGTTCATTCGAGTGCGCGCCGCACCGAGGGGGCCGCCCTGCTTTCGGCGGCGCTTTGCTCTGGGACCGTTGCTTCGCGGGACAGGACTTAAGTCGCAGCTGAAAATGTTGTCGGAACCTTCCGCCCATTCCGCTGTTCTTGCAGCAGCTTTTTCGGGACGGAGGCGTCGCTTGCAAAACGTTACGGCAGAGCAGTCGCGAGCAGCACGAGCGCTCTTGAACTGGTCGCGCGCTCGACTTGGCGCGAAGTCCGATGTCAGCGAAGACACCATCCGCGAGTTTGAGAATGGCAACAGAATTCCCCGCAACGGCAACCTTACTCGCATTCGCCGAGCATTGGAGGCCGCCGGTGTTGTCTTCACCTCTGGATCGCCGTCGCTAAACTACCCATCTGGTGATGCGGTTTAGCATAGGCTGCTCAAGGAAATGGAGACGCCGTTGGCAGGTGCTCCTCGACCACAACAATTGAATTGAAAATTCGGTCAAGGAACGCGGCCTAGCGATTTGCGCGATCCTTCGCCATGACGTTGAAAAGTACAAAGCATGCCATCAGCGATACGAAAGCGCCTATGAGGTCGTCGCCGGCCAGCCCCGAATTGTAGACCAAAGCAAACGCCAATACGGACATTTTCCCTACCCGGGTTTCAAAGCCTCGATTGAGATTCAACTTTCACGCAGCGCTAATGTTCCACTGCAGCGGCCCTATCGCTGGAATGAAGACGACTGTGCCGAGCACAATGCGTTTGGCCGTTGCATGAAAAGTCATGTCCAAGCCCCTAAGGTTGCAGCCGGCGTTCTATGTCCGCAACCAGAAGCTGCATTGCTTCAAATCAAAATCATCGGCAGACTGACAAAACCGAATGAACGCGCGCCAGATGGCCGCGCGCAGGTGAAATTGAGAATCCCAGCTTCCGTTGCTTTTCTGCGGATGGGCCTGCGGCATTCCAACTCAATATATTTGAATGCCAAGGCGCTCACGCCTTCGCCACCTCACCACAGCTCGATAGCTGGCGTCATCTTCAGGCACTTGAAGGGTAAAACGGTCGGGAATTGTGATGCTGGGGTCAACCCGCAATTCCGCACCGTGAGCGTGTTGATTCCGAACGCAGCAATCGATCTTCGCATCGTCCGTGATGATGGTCGCATCCTTCAGGACAATCCCACGTGTGTGAGAGCGTCGCTCCATCGGCGGATCGGTTGGGGTCATCGCGTTTTCTTCCCGTAAATCAGCGGTGAACGGTCGATGAACTTCAACGCATGACTCGCAAAACCATGATTCAATCAGCTATCACTAAAATGGTTGCCAAAACGCAAAGCCGACGCCCTTCTCGGTTTGTCTGCTCGAGAAGACCTCCGGTGGCCGTCAGTTGGTCTGCTTTGGTGACGCTGTGGTCCAGCGCCCGATGCCTGCAGGGCGCCGGATCGCCGCCAAGGGTCAGGCGGGGATCGGGTTCAGCTTCAAGTGCTGAATCAGAATAATGGTCTTGGCGTCGATGATGCGGCCGTCGGCAATGCCGGCCAGCGCCTCGTCGAGCGGCATTTCCAGAACCTCGATGTCCTCGCCTTCGTCCGCCGCACCGCCGCCTGCCGAGATGCGGTCAGCGGGCGAATAACGGGCGATGAAGAACCAGAGCCGTTCGGTGACGCTGCCCGGGCTCATATAGGGCGAAAACAGCCGCTCCACATTCTGCAGCCGGTAGCCGAGTTCCTCCTCCGCTTCCTTGCGGATACAGGTTTCCGGATCGTTTTCGTCGAGCAGCCCGGCACAGGCCTCGATCAGCGGCTCGCGGTGACCGGTGACGTAGGCGGGATAACGGAACTGGCGCACCAGGAGCACGGTCGAGCGCGAGGGATCGTAAGGCAGGATCACCGCGCCGTCGCCGCGATCATAAGTCTGGCGCACCTGCGTCTCCCACTCCCTGTCACGCCGGCGGTAGTCGAGGACGGTCTTCTTCAGAACGGCCCAGTCGTCGGAGAGAATTTCCTCCGAACGGATGCGAACGCGATCTTCCATCATGATCTCCATGCTTTCGGGTCGAGGCCTAGCCGCGAACCAGCGTTTCGGCAATGCCCTCAGTGATTGGTCCAGAACCCGTTTCACCGCCTCGTGTCTGGCGTAGACGCGAACGGTTGCCTAAATAGCTGCTACCCCTCCCCGGAGCGCTTTTCATGACAATATCGCTTTTCCAGCCGATCACCCTCGACGGCCTTACCTTTCCCAATCGCATCGCTGTCGCGCCGATGTGCCAGTATTCGGCCGAAGACGGCTCGGCCGGCGACTGGCATCTCTACCATTGGATGAACCTTGCCATGTCCGGTGCCAGCATGGTCACCGTCGAGATGACCGATGTCGAGCGGCGCGGACGCATCACGCATGGCTGCCTCGGCCTCTATTCCGAAGACAATGAGGCAGCTGCCCGCCGGGCGCTCGACGCGGCAAGACGCGTCGCCGCTCCCGGCACGAAGTTCGGCTCCCAGCTTGCCCATGCCGGCCGCAAAGCCTCGAATCGCAAGCCGTGGGAGGGCGGCGGACCGCTGCAACCTGATGAAGACCCCTGGCAGACAGTCTCGGTCTCGGCCATCGCTTACGACACCGGCTGGAACGTGCCACGGGCGCTGGAGGACGAAGAGATCCTGCAGCTCATCGAACGCTTCGCAGACGCGGCAAGGCGCGCCGAACGCGCGGGCTTCGACTTCCTCGAACTGCATGCCGCGCATGGCTATCTGATCTTCCAGTTCCTGTCGCCATTGTCCAACCAACGCACCGATCGCTGGGGTGGCTCGCTTGAGAACCGCATGCGTCTTGTCGTCGAAATCGCCAAGGCGGTGCGGAACGCGACGCCAAAACTGATGCTGGGCGCGCGGCTTTCGGTGAAGGATTGGGTCGATGGCGGCTTCGACGTGGAGGATGCGATCGAAGTGGCGAAAGCACTCAAGGACGCTGGCGTCGCCTATCTCTGCTGCTCGAGTGGCGGCAATTCTCCGTTGCAGAAATTGCCCACCGGTCCCGGCTACCAGGTGCATCTGGCAGAGGCTGTGCGCAAGGCCGCCGGCATTCCCACCCGTGCAGTTGGCCTGATCGACGATCCGAAGCAGGCCGAAGCGATCGTTGCCGAAGGCCGCGCCGACATGGTGGCGCTGGCGCGCGCCTTCCTGGCCGATCCGCGCTGGGGGTGGCGTGCGGCGGCAACGTTCAGCGAGACAATCCACCCGGCGCCCCAGCTTGCGCGCTCAGTGACCACGATGCAGCACTGGATGAAGGCGGCGGGCTGACCGGCCCGTTCTGCCGACGCCAACCTGCACTCTACCCTGGACTGTTCGCCCCGCTTCAATTCTCGCCGCAAACTGTTACGGTCGGTGAGGCTGCGGCGGGCGCGGTCGGGCTTGGGAGGAAATCATGTCGTTGAGGGCATTCTTGCCGGTTGCAGCGCTGACCGTTGTGGCCGGACTTTGGATCGGCACATCGGCGCCGGCCGGCGGACAATATTGCGAGGGCACGGTGCACGGCCTTTCCGGTCGCTACAATCTGGCGACCGGCAGCGGCTTTCTCGCCGTGCGGACGCGGCCGAACTCGTCGTCGCGGATGGTCGGGCAGCTGTTCAATGGCGATCATACCGAGATCTTCGACCGACGCGGCAACTGGTATCAGGTCGAAATCGGCGGCCGGACCGGCTGGGCAAACGCACGCTGGCTGCGCAACGACTGTGGCTACTGAGACGCCGGTGCATGTCACCCAAAAGTGGATCCGGTTTTGGGATAGCGACATGCATCAAACGAAGACCTAAGGCGCGTCGCAAATGCGACGCGTCTTTTGGGCGCAGCCTGAAGGCCATTGTTGCAACCAAATTGACTGCTTTGCGTTGCGGCCATCATGGACGACAAACCTTTTGAAGTGCCGGTCGTCGTCGAACTTGGCCACGTCGGCAAATATCGCCATATCCGCAGCGCCAAGGAGGCGGCGGAATGCTTGATGACCGCGTGGCCGCTCAATCGCGGGCCGCGCCATCGTGATGCCCTCGACACTTGCCTCAAAGTGCTGGAAGGTTATCGTTCGACTGCGGATGCGCGCCGGGCGCTGATCGAAGCTGCCAAGGAATCGGAAGTTCTGGTGCCCGACGACAAACTGCCCGACGACCGGCTGCATTGAGCGGTCGGACCTTTCAACTGGAGGCTTTCATGGCGAAACTGACTTACAAGATCGTCGAGCATGACGGCGGCTGGGCCTACAAGGTCGGAGCGACCTTCTCGGAGACGTTTCCCACCCATCAGGACGCATTGCGCGCCGCCGAAATCGCTTCGGCCGAGCAACGGATCGCCGGAGCCACGGACGGCATCCAGTACGAGGATGCCGATGGCGAATGGCATGAGGAACTGGCCGACGGTCGGGATCGGCCGCAGACAGAGGTTTCCGATTAAGTCTACAGTCAATTTTTGGCTGCATTGAGCGGGACGCCAGCCGCAGACGTCCGGAGAGGAAACGTCCCGCAGCCAGCAGCCGCTACGTGGCCCTATTTGCCGCAGTACTGATCGTTGACGTTCTGCCCGGAATTAGCGTCTGGACCGGGCGTGTGATCGGCACATGGGCCAATCCCGCCGGTGTTGCCCAAAGTGTTCAACCCGGACCTATCTGCATTGATGCTGCCGGTGGTGTTGGTATCGACAGCCGTCCGATCTTGATTGCCGAACAACCACCAGCGATGGTTGGAATAGTTGCTGTCCGACGACTGCGCCATCGCCGATGTGGCGAGACCGATGGTCAGGACGGATGCTGCGAGAAGTTTTGTGTACATCGCTTTTACTCCTATCTTGGTCGCCTTGGAGCGACAGGATAAAAGCCAGCAGTCAGCCGAACGGTTCCTTGAAATTGTCGTGAAGCCGGTTTGATATCGAATCGGAGAACGCACGGGTCGCAAGGCGTTTGATGAAGGCAATGACCCGGTCCGGCTCGACGAATTGAGGCATGTGGCCGACGCCGTCGATCGATTCAAAATCAAGTCTTTCGATCCTGCTCCGCAATGGCTCGCCATGGGTACGGACATCGATGACGCGGTCGGCTGTTCCGAAAAGAATGCCGGCCGGCATGACGATTTCGCCATAGCGCCGCTCGATGCGACCGAGATCTTGCTCGACCGCGACGACATCGGACGACGTGGCGTAGAAATGGGCCGGCCTCAGCCCGAGCCAACCACCTCCGTCGACCATGTAGTCAGCAGAAAAAACCTGAGGCGCGAAGATGAATTCCATTGTCGGCCGCGCATATCGGAGACTTGTCGGTATCGCCATGGTGTAAGCCATGATCCAGCGCCGCAGACGCGAGGGAATGTAGAGCAAGCCGGACTTTTCGCGCATGCCGGCCTCCAGATGGGTCAATGGCGCCAAAAGCGCGATGCCGGAAATCGCCTCGGGGTGCTCCACGGCCAAGGTCAGCGCGACGGCGCCGCCCAGAGAGTGGCCGACCACCAGCGGCCTTTCCAACCCCAGGGCTTCAATGAAGCGTCGCACGATCTCGGCCTGTTCGGGCAGTCGACCCGTGGCGCCGCTCGCGCGCTCCGAATAGCCCGACCCCGGCCGATCGAGCGCGATCAACCGGTAGCCCGGGCCGAACCGCCCGAACAGAGTGTGCCGGAAATGATGGAGTTGAGCGCCAAGCCCGTGCACAAAGACGATCGGGCGCCCCCACCCTGGTCGACATAATGAATGCGGTTGCCGTCGATCTCGATGAATTTTCCGACCGGCGGCACCAGCCGTTCGGCTTTAGCCGCGATCCACAGCGTCGCCACCACCAAACTGGCGACCCACAGGATCGCTATCAGGAGCAGCGTGCCCAAAAGCCATGACAGAATCGGTAAGATCATCGTTCACCCGCACCTGAGCCCGCATGAGCTTAGCTGCCTGCGATCCAGGTGCAACCTTCCCTCGAACCGCGAGCGCGAAGGCCGCACACTTCGACGGTCGACTTCTGTGGCGCGGCACCCTGTCGGGCATGCAATGGATATCTCGGTTTATGGGTGCAGATTGTTCACTGTCCGGGCGGCATTGCGGCCGCCGCCGAGCCGCGCTATCTCAGGCCACCCGTCATGCCGGAGCCCTCCATGCCTGAAATCGTAACCGCCGCCATGCTGGTCATCGGCGATGAGATCCTGTCTGGCCGAACCAAGGACAAGAACATCGGCCATCTCGCCGATATCATGACGGCGATCGGCATCGACCTGAAGGAGGTGCGCATCGTCCCGGACGAGGAAGACGAGATCATTGCTGCGGTGAATGCCGTGCGCGCCCGTTACACTTACGTGTTCACCACCGGTGGCATTGGCCCGACGCATGACGACATCACGGCCGATTCCGTCTCCAAGGCTTTTGGCGTGCCTTGCGAATACGATGCCAAGGCCTATGCACTGCTGGCGGCAAGCTACGCCGCGCGCGGCATCGAGTACACGGAGGCCCGCAAACGCATGGCACGCATGCCACGCGGTGCCGATCTCATCGACAACCCGGTGTCCGTCGCACCCGGCTTCCGTATCGGCAACGTCCATGTCATGGCCGGTGTGCCGTCGATCTTCCAGGCCATGCTCGACAATGTCGTGCCGACGCTAAAGGCGGGTACGAAAATGCTGTCGGCAACCGTGCCCTGCCCATTCGGCGAAGGCCTAATCGGCGGACCGCTTGGCGATATCCAGAAAGCCCATCCAGACACGATCATCGGCTCCTACCCGAAATATGGCGACGGCAAGTTCTGGACCGAACTGGTCGTGCGTGCCCGCAGCCAGTCGGCCCTGGATGCCGCGTGTGCCGATGTCGAGGCAATGGTCACCGGGTTCGCAACCAATTCCGGTTGATCTGGTCCAGACCGGAACCAAGCACGACGCTGCAACGTTTCCTCCGCACGAGTTCGGTAGCTCGCAGATTGAGGGATCATCATGCGCTTCAAAACCATCGTCGCCATTCTGCAGAACGAGCAGGACGCGGAGCGCGTGCTCGACTGCGCCATTCCGCTCGCCACCCGGTTCCAGAGCCATCTGATCGGTATCCACGCCGAAACGCTTCCCGTGCCTTACACTTCGGCCACGGGCTTTCCGGACACGGAATTCCTGCAGGTTTCGGCCGACATGAATCGGGAGCGCGCTAAAAAACTGGAGGCGACTTTCCTCAAGCGTATCGAGGATTCCGGCCTGTCCTTCGAGTGGCGAAGCCTTGAGAGCTTTTCGGGCGACAGCGCGCTGACCGGCATTTCGAGCGTGCGCGCCGCCGATCTGATCATTGCAGCGCAGCGCGAAACGGGCGGTGACCCGAGCGCGGATGTCGATACGCTGGTCTATGATGCCGGCCGGCCGGTGCTGGTGGTGCCGCTTGGGGGGCCGCTGATCACCACCTTCAAACACGTGCTGCTCGCCTGGAACGGCAGCAAGGAGGCGGCGCGCGCCGCTTTCGACGCGCTGCCCTTCATCATCGAAGCCGAGAAGACCGACATATTGGTCATCGACCCGCCTGAAACGCTCGACGACAGCCCGGAGGCCGCCGGCGCCGAAATCGCGTCGGCGCTATCGCGCCACGGCGCCACCGTCAGTGTCTCGCTGCAACAGTCGGGCGGCAATTCGATCGACGACATCATCCAGACCAGGATCGCGGAGACCGGCGCCGATCTGCTGGTGCTCGGCGCCTACAGCCACTCCTGGCTGCGACAACTTCTGTTCGGCGGCGTGACCCGCAGTGTGCTGCGCACCGCGCCAGTGGCAGCCTTCCTGTCGCGTTGACGCATGTCGCGCAAAAATGGTCGCGGATTTTGAGACGATGACATGCAGACTTGAAGCGGATCGCATGAATCTGTTTTGATGCGACGCGTTTGAAGTCCACAGCGATCGCTCAGGCCTGCCCTTGCCAAGGCCCCTGCTCTTGCCAAGACCGCTGCTCTTGCCAAGACGGGGGCTTTCCAGCTAATTCCGCGCGCATTCCCCTGTTTCTTGCGCGCGATCCCCGCGTGCTGCGGAGTGCGCGACATGTCCCTTCCCGAAAAAGCCTTTCCGGTCTCCTGGGACCAGTTCCATCGTGACGCCCGCGCGCTCGCCTGGCGGCTTGCCAGCGCCAACAAGGGCCAATGGAAAGCGATCGTCTGCATCACCCGAGGCGGGCTGGTTCCCGCTGCGATCATCTCACGCGAACTCGGCATCCGGGTCATCGAGACGGTCTGCGTCGCCTCCTACCATGACTATACCAGTCAGGGGCAGATGCAGGTCCTCAAAGAGATTACACCGACCTTGCTCACCGAAGATGGTGCCGGCGTGCTGATCATCGACGACCTGACCGACACCGGGAAGACGGCGGGCATCGTGCGCGCGATGATGCCGAAGGCGCATTTCGCCACCGTCTATGCCAAGCCGAAAGGCCGGCCGCTGGTCGACACATTCATCACCGAAGTCAGCCAGGACACCTGGATCTATTTTCCATGGGACATGGGCTTCACCTACCAGAAGCCGATCGCCGACGACCACGCCGGCTGATTCGCAACAACCTGCCTGTTACAGATCGGCAGCTTGCACCGGGCGCTATTTGCTTTCGCAAACGGGCCCGGCGGGCCAGATATTTTGTGAAATCGACATCTATCGACGGAACTCAACCGGGCGAACGAAATTTTTTACTTTTATTGCCGACAATTAGCCGTAAGATTCGTGAGACGGCAAACGATTCCGGAGGCTGGGGCTAGCTTCTTCGATGTTGACGAGGCCAACGACGCATAATCATCTGGCCGAAAGGGTCCGACGGCTCTTCGGCACGGCCCCGTGCCGGCTGCAGGTTGCCGCCCTACCCTGGCGCGATACCGGAAACGGTGTCGAGATCATGCTGATCACCAGCCGCGACACCGGCCGCTGGGTATTGCCCAAGGGTTGGCCCGAGGCCAGGGAGCCGCTCTGCGAGGCGGCTGCGCGCGAGGCCGGCGAGGAAGCCGGACTGCGCGGGACTGTCTCTCATCTCGAAGCCGGCCGTTACTTCTACGCCAAGGTGCTGGCTTCCGGCGAAGAAGTGCCGTGCGAGGTCCTGGTGTTCCCGCTGCACGTCGACAAGGTCGCCGACCGCTGGAAGGAAAAAAACTCCCGCACCCGCAAATGGGTCAGTTCCAGCGAAGCGGTGCGCATGATCAACGAACCCGACCTTTGCCAGATCATCGCCTATTTCTGTGCCGACCCGCACAGCTTCCCCTGAAGGGACATTGAACGGCCACGGCGCCGCGCCTCAACGTGAATGCTTTGCTAAGGAATCAAGGATACGATTCGGCAGCTCTGGTATTTTTCATCGATGGCGAACCCTGCAAATCCGAACCAGTCCGGCCAGCCCCAGCGCGAGCATCGTCCGCGCGTGCTCAAGGGCGGGTCGATCATTACCGGAATTTCGAATTCGGAAGTCGGTTGCACGCTGCGCAATCAGCACGAAAGCGGCGCCGAACTGAAGATACCGCTCGAAGCCCGCGTTCCCGATCGCTTCCTTCTCTATGTGCCGCTCGACGGCATCGCCTATCGATGCGAGGTTCGCTGGCGGCACAACGACCGCCTCGGAGTGCAGTTCACCGGCACCGAGCCAAAACCCCGGCTTCACTACGGCTGATCCTGCCTGGACCTGGCGTGGCAAGCTTGGGCCTCAGCCCCGAGCCGCTGGCAATCGAACCACTGCCAATAGTGTGCGCCTTGCCGCATCCACGTTTCCCATTGGGCGGCAAATTGCGATCGCAGCGCCGGCTTTCTATCCCCGTTATCCACATGTGTGACACACAAGATGTTGGGGTCACAAAAGCTACGCAAACGAATCCTTGACGGCGCAAAACGAGTCGCCTTTTATAGGCCATGCGCTTCTGTTGAGAGTGCGACCGGAAAGTTCTGAGCCCGGTCTTTTTCCCGGATTATGTGCGTTTTTGCTCGCATTTCCGCCCGTTTACGAGGCCGGCGGAAGCGTTGGAATTGTGGGGCGGTTGGGGACAATTGGGACAATTGTCGGGCTTGAATAAATTGTCTGTTAACACTATATTTAGTGTTTGCAGGTAGGTTCGACGCTAGATAGTGTGAATTTTCCCTCAAGTGAGGGAATCGAAAAAAAATCAGTTTTGAGGGACCCGTGGGGTTCGCCAGCGCGTTGGACAGTAACTTCGCAAGGAGTTTTGACCAGCAGGGTCGGCGGAGACCGCGAAATGGAGAGCCGGCCGTTTTCGAACGCCGGCAGACGGCGGACATGCGCGTTTCGCATTGGGGGCAGAAATCCCCTGACGAAAGCGCTATATGTAGACAAAAGGGACCGGACCAATGCGCATCGAGCGTCGTTTCACCAAGCCAGGACAATCTGCCTATGCGGAGATCGAATTCCGCAAGGCGCTTTCGGAGATCAAGAATCCGGATGGTTCGGTGGTGTTCCGCTTGGACAACATCGATGTGCCGGCGCAATTCTCCCAGGTTGCCGCCGACATCCTGGCGCAGAAGTATTTCCGCAAGGCGGGTGTCCCCGCGCGCCTGAAGAAGGTCGAGGAGAACGACGTCCCCTCCTTCCTGTGGCGCTCCGTCGCCGACGAGGCCGAACTTGCCAAGCTGCCGGAAGCCGAGCGCTACGGCTCCGAGATCGACGCCCGCCAGGTGTTCGACCGGCTGGCCGGTACATGGACCTATTGGGGCTGGAAGGGCGGCTACTTCAAGGCGTCGGAGGAAGACGCGCGCGCCTTCCGTGACGAGCTAGCCTATATGCTGGCGACGCAGCGCGTGGCGCCGAATTCACCGCAATGGTTCAACACCGGCCTGCACTGGGCTTATGGCATCGACGGCCCGAGCCAGGGCCACTTCTATGTCGACCCGTTCACCGGCAAGCTGACCAAGTCGAAATCCTCCTACGAGCATCCGCAGCCGCACGCCTGCTTCATCCAGGGCGTGCAGGACGACCTCGTCAACGAGGGCGGCATCATGGACCTCTGGGTGCGTGAAGCGCGTCTGTTCAAATATGGCTCCGGCACCGGCTCCAACTTCTCGCTGCTGCGCGGCGAAGGCGAAAAGCTGTCGGGCGGCGGCCGCTCGTCCGGCCTGATGAGCTTCCTCAAGATCGGCGACCGCGCGGCAGGCGCCATCAAGTCGGGCGGCACGACGCGCCGCGCCGCCAAAATGGTCATCGTCGACGCCGACCACCCCGATATCGAGGAATTCATCGACTGGAAGGTCAATGAAGAGCAGAAGGTCGCCTCGCTGGTGACCGGCTCCAAGATCGTCAAGAAGCATCTCGAAGCGATCATGAAGGCCTGCGTCAACTGCGAAGGCAATGGCAACGACTGCTTCGATCCGTCGATCAACTCCGCGCTGAAGCGCGAGATCAAGGCGGCCAAGAAGTCCGCCGTGCCGGAGAACTACATCTACCGCGTCATCCAGTTCGCCAAGCAGGGCTACAAGTCGATGTCGTTCAAGACTTACGACACCGACTGGGATTCGGATGCCTACCTCACGGTTTCGGGCCAGAACTCCAACAATTCGGTGTCGCTGAAGGACAATTTCCTGCGCGCTGTCGAGGACGATGGCGACTGGCACCTGACCGCCCGCAAGGACGGCAAGGTGCTGAAGACGCTGAAGGCCAGGGATCTCTGGGAAAAGATCGGCTATGCCGCTTGGGCATCGGCCGATCCGGGCCTGCATTTCAACACGACGATGAACGACTGGCACACCTGCGCTTCCGCCGGAGCGATCCGGGCCTCCAACCCGTGCTCGGAATACATGTTCCTCGACGACACGGCCTGCAACCTGGCCTCGATCAACCTGCTGCCTTACCGCAATGCCGACGGCACCATCGACATCGCCGCCTACGAGCACACCGTACGGCTGTGGACCATCGTGCTGGAAATCTCCGTGATGATGGCGCAGTTCCCGTCGAAGGAGATCGCCAAGCAGTCCTACGAATACCGCACGCTCGGCCTCGGCTATGCCAATATCGGCGGTCTGCTGATGACCTCGGGCATTCCCTACGATTCCGACGAGGGCCGCGCCATCTGCGCCGCACTCACCGCGATCATGACGGGTGTCGCCTATGCCACATCGGCCGAGATGGCTTCCGAGCTTGGCGCCTTCGCCGACTACGACCGCAACGCGCAGAACATGTTGCGCGTCATGCGCAACCATCGCCGTGCCGCCTATGGCGAAAAGCAGGGCTATGAGAAGCTCGCCGTCAATCCGGTGCCGCTGGTCGCTTCCGACCTGAAGCAGCAGGACCTCGCCGCCCACGCCAAGGCCGCCTGGGACCGCGCCATCGAGCTTGGCGAGGAGCATGGCTACCGCAATGCGCAGGCGACCGTGATCGCGCCGACCGGCACGATCGGCCTGGTCATGGATTGCGACACCACCGGCATCGAGCCCGACTTCGCCCTGGTGAAGTTCAAGAAGCTCGCCGGCGGCGGCTATTTCAAGATCATCAACCGCGCCGTGCCGGAGGCGCTGCGCACGCTCGGCTACTCCGAAGCCCAGATCGGCGAGATGGAGGCTTATGCGGTCGGCCACGGCAATCTCAACCAGGCACCCGCCATCAACCCCGGCGCGCTCAAGGCAAAGGGTTTCACCGACGAGAAGATCGCGGCGCTCAACGCAGCCTTGAAGTCCGCCTTCGACATCAAGTTCGTCTTCAACAAGTGGACGCTCGGCGCCGACTGGGTGAAGGAGACGTTCGGCTTCACCGACGAGCAGCTCAACGACTTTTCGTTCGAGATGTTGCCGGCGCTCGGCTTCTCCAGGAAGGACATCGAGGCCGCCAACATCCATGTCTGCGGTGCGATGACGCTGGAAGGCGCGCCCTTCCTCAAGCCCGAACACCTGGCTGTGTTCGACTGCGCCAGCCCGTGCGGCAAGGTCGGCAAGCGCTCGCTTTCGATCAACAGCCACATCCAGATGATGGCGGCGGCGCAGCCCTTCATCTCCGGCGCCATCTCCAAGACCATCAACATGCCCAACGATGCCACGGTGGAAGACGCCAAGGGCGCCTACATGCTGTCATGGAAGCTGGCGCTGAAGGCCAACGCGCTCTATCGCGACGGCTCGAAGCTGTCGCAGCCGCTCAATTCCTCGCTGCTCGCCGATGTCGAGGACGACGAGGACGAAGCTCTTGAGCAGTTGATCGCCGCACCGGCGGCAGCGCGCGCGGCACAGATCACCGAGCGGATCGTCGAGCGCATCATCGAACGCGTGTCGCGCGAGCAGGAAAAGCTGCCCAGCCGCCGCAAGGGTTACACGCAGAAGGCCAAGATCGGTGGCAACACCATCTTCCTGCGCACCGGCGAATATGACGATGGCCGCCTCGGCGAAATCTTCATCGACATGAACAAGGAAGGCGCGACGCTGCGTGGCCTTCTCAACAACTTCGCCATCGCCATCTCGCTCGGCCTGCAATATGGCGTGCCGCTCGATGAATATGTGCACGCCTTCACCTTCACCAAATTCGAGCCGGCCGGCATGGTGCAAGGCAACGATGCCATCAAGAGCGCGACGTCGATCCTCGACTACGTGTTCCGCGAACTGGCGATCTCTTATCTCGGCCGCAACGACCTCGCCCATGTCGACCAGTCGGACTTTTCCAACACCGCGCTTGGCCGTGGCATCAGCGAAGGCAAGACGGATGCGGTCTCCAAGGGCCTGACCCGTGGCGCCTCGCCGGTGAAGCTGGTGTCGCGCGTCAGCGGCAACGATCCGAAAGGCTTTGCAGCCCCTTCGGGAGCCCCTGCCCGCTCGGTGCCGACAGCCTTTTCCGGCTCCAACGTGCTGGCGCTGAAACCGGCAAGCGACGAAGCGGTCGCCTACAAGCGCGACTACGAGGAGCGGGCTAGGGAATTGGCCGAGGACATCGCTTTCGAGGAAGCGGCTGCTTCGGACGCCACGGCAGGCTTGTTCACCGACGCCGCGGCCGTCGAGGCGGCCGAAGCCAAGAAACTCGCCAACGACCGCCGCGCCAAATCGCTGCTCCAGGGCTACACCGGCAATTCCTGCTCCGAGTGCCAGAATTTTACCATGGTGCGGAACGGGACCTGTGAGAAGTGCGACACGTGCGGTGCGACGAGCGGGTGCAGCTGAGGGCTGATGCCACCCACCTCGGCTTCTTCCTATTATTACTTACTACTTACTAGCGGTGCGCGCATAGTTTGGTAACATTTCCAGCTAAACGGCCTCGAAAGACACGACAGTACGCCTCAAAACGTTTTCCGCCGTTCCGAGAGGTGGGTGACCGAGGCTCTTAGGTGAAGGAACAATTTTTCCGGATGCAAAAGCGTCCGGAAAAATCCTCTATGGAACAAACAGAGAATTGACCGCATGGCGGGCATTTCGCCCGACGTACAACTCACCACGGCTCTCCTTTCACTACGGAGTAGCCTGACAGGAATTTAATCGAAGCCGTTAGCGCCCAAGCGCCTCAAAAATTAGATGGAGTCGAAATTGTCGAATAACTGGAAATATGATCGCGCCAAGAATGCCATCGATGCGCGTATCAAGGACGTGACACGTCATTGACATCCATACCTTAGAGATCGCAGGCGCCAGCGCGCTGATGATACCATTGAAAATTTGTTGGATCCGGACCGGCAAGCCACGAACGAATTTGCCGCTCTAATGAACCGAACATGGCCGGCATTTCTTCCACGGAGACTTGGTAAGTCACGATCCGCAAAGAAAGGCCAGTAACCCTCGTTAGAGCCGGGGCGAATAAGTAACTCTTGGCGTCCTGCGGATACGTCATTTTTGCGAGCGGGTCTTCATAGACCCAACTCGTCGCTAGGCCACCAAAAACCCTGAAATCGCCATCGCTTATATATACGTCGCCAGCGGTCAGCTTCTCTTCATAGACATAAAAGGGCCCATCCTTGCGCACGGCTTTGCTTGGATCTGGCTTTGCGCCTAATCGACTTGTGCTACGGCAGAACAGATCTAGTTTCGGGGCCCGCACATCGGCTTCAATGGCTACGACAGGACCTCGTTTCCTCTGCTCCATGGGCCATATCCGATCCAGCTTTATGAAGATCGTATCGACCTGACGCACTCGCCCCGTTGCCGGCGAATACCGCGCATAGTCGAACCGTGGCTTTTGGCTTGGGGATTCCGGATCGAAGGACGCGTTCACGTTGTCGGGGATGTTCAAAACAAGGTCGCCAACCTGGACAAGTTGCGATGCGTTAGCAGCAAAAGAAGAAACCATGCAAACCATTGCGAAG
Organism: Mesorhizobium sp. M0047; assembly: GCF_040323315.1. Classification (NCBI taxonomy): domain Bacteria; kingdom Pseudomonadati; phylum Pseudomonadota; class Alphaproteobacteria; order Hyphomicrobiales; family Phyllobacteriaceae; genus Mesorhizobium; species Mesorhizobium sp. M0047. The sequence continues at coordinate 93,722 of NZ_JAMYUW010000010.1, forward strand.
GCGCCTAGTCGTACCAAAAGGCGCCTACGTGGTCTGAGATTCATACGTCACACCCACGAAGTATCGAAGCTGCTGACGCCAGGCTAGATGCCGACTCGCCATGTCGGATGACATCGAGCTTCAGTCGGAAGCAGTCGCTTCGGTTGACGAAGGCCCTTTCAATGTTGGACGAGCAGCCGATCGGATATCCGCTCGTCCTCAATGCAACCCGCAGTGCGGGTATCGTCGCGGATGCAAGCAGGGCGTAGGTCAAGCCGATCGATCTGATGGCGCTATTCATCGCTGCATCCCGTCAAAGTGAAGGCATCCCACGCCGAGCCGTCTGGGTTGGCGTTGGCGAAATCGGCCCATTCGGTAAAAGCCACGCCGAATTCCGGCAAGAGCAGCCCTTTCGGCGTGGGTGTCGCTTCGCGCGAATTCAGCAGCTCGGCGCCGCCGCCGGTCAGGGCGTAGACTTGGCCATCCCATATCCTGCACAGCCCGCTGCCATCCTGCAGGCCCGCTTCGCGGTCGTCGTCGGTGCAAATGTGGCGGATGGTGCCGAGCGGGAATGAATTCTTGCCGTTGGTCCAGGTGATGTCGGCCGACAGGCTTGTGTCGGTGTTCGGCACGGTCAGCGAAAACACCTGCGCCGTCAGCGCCGCCGGCTCGTTGTCGAGCGGCCGAAATTGCATGACGGCGCCCGAGCGCGGTTCCCGATAGGTGGCGTGGCTCAGCAGACAGTCCTTGGCGTTAGCCGCCTGCATCGGGCCAAGCAGGCCCAGAAAAACGAAGGCCAGTGTGCGGGTGATCATCAGATGTCCCTGGGAAAGCGTTGCCTGGGTACTGGCCCGCACAGTCGCATCATCCGGGCAAAAGCATAAGCGAAATCCGGAACAGCTGCGTTTATCCGCTCCTGGACGAAACATATCCCTTGATCCCCAACAGTCTGTATGGTCGAGCGCATCGGCGATAGAGAAAAACCCGGTGATGCAGCGTTTGGTGATGACGATGGCGATGTACGCATTCGCGGGCGGCACGGCACTGGCCGCGGCGCCCTATGTCGGGACATGGTCGAGCGACCGGTTGAACTGCCACGCGGCCGCCGACGTCCAGCGCAAGACCGTCTTCACTGTGGAACAGACCGTGTTGTCGCTTCCCGAATTCGGCTGCGAGCACGCGATATTTCGCAAAACCCCGACGGGCTGGGTCGTGCAGGCAAGCCAATGCTACGGCTCCGACCCGTCGCTCGAGGAGCCGTTCACGCGTATCATTCATATCGTGAGACATGGCGCCACGCTGCGGTTCACCTGGCCTGGCTTCGACAGCGGCCCACTCGTACGCTGCTGACGGATCCCGGCGCCTCAGAACAGCCCGACCAGAAAGGCGGCGCCGCCGAGCAAGCCAGCAGAACAGACCCACAGCAACCAGAGCCCGCGCACCCGGCATTCGAGCACCGCCGAACCGGGATTGGCGGGGTCATAGTGCACGTCGACCTTGCTGCCCTCGACATACTGCCGCGCCTGACCGCCGACGAGGCCGGGCAGCGAAGCCGTCACGGTGGCGCCAAAGGTCACGCGATCGGCGCTGTAGCGCTGACCGGAGACGCCATAGGAGTAAACGATACGGGATTTGAAGACGGTCCGCCGGCGTCGATAGCCTTCATGGGTTCGCAGCGCCTGCAGGCCTGAGGTGTCGATGCGGCCGGCGGCGACCGGCCATTTTGCCGCCTGCTCGGCCATCGATTTCTGGGCGAAGCCCATGCGCAGGGCAAACAGGCCCATGAACAGCAGCAGCGCACCTGCGCCGAGGTTCTGCGGCTTGGGCAGATGGGGCCCGATCGCCTCCAGGACACCACCGACGGAAAACACCAGTGCCACCGCGCCGATCACCAGCCCCGCCGAAAGCTGGACCATGAACTTGAAGGCGCCTTCCGGCATGGTGCTCTCGATGACGGCTTTGCCCGGAGCCGCCGGATCATAGAACACTGTCACCTGAGCGCCCTTGGGAAACCGCGCAAGCGTCTCCGTGACTTCGAAATTTCCAAGATTCTCCTGCACGCTGTAGCGCGAACTTTGAAATGTCTTGCCGCCAACCTTGTACTCGAAGGTGATGGCCGGGAAATTGCGCATCTCGGTGGAATCGCTGCTATCCGAGCCGCTGCCAGAGCTGCGGACCTCGCGTGCCTCGACGCGCGAGGAGATGATCTTTCCCGGCGCCGGTAGCCAGCGGCTGAGCGCCTGCACCTCGCGCCATTTCAAGAAAGTAATGAGCGACAACATGCCGGCGACCGCGCAGGCAAAGCCGACAAGCAGAATCTTGAGCTCCAACTCGTCTCCCCCCAGGAGTGCAGGAACCTGCACATAGACAGCAACGCGGCAGCAATGTCTTGTCTATTCGCGAAACCTCCCCTCGGAATTGGAAACGACTGTCTTCCGTTGATCTGGATCAACGCACATTCACCGCGTGTGCTGTCTTCTCGATATCAATCGAAGGGAGAACCAACGTGTCGACTTACGATCTCATGATTACCGCTCTGGTCTTGACCTATTTCGGATCATTCTCCGCAGTCCTGGCCTATGTCACCTTCGATGAATCGCATCGCCGGCCACGCTGATAAGATGGGCATATGCGGCGACTGCTCATCGCGGACAGGCACCGGCGTTCAGCCGACGCGACAGTGGCCCTGGCAGCGCAAACAGCAACAGTCCGCGGCGCGTCACGATGGGCCTCACGGCCAGGAAATTGTTCCATTCTTCGCCATCGCAGCCGGCGTGCCCTTTGATCCCGGTCGCATCATAGCGGTCCAAAGGGTTCCGGACCTGCAGACTGCGTCAGTCGGCTTCGGCGACGGAAACCCGGCCTCCGGCCCAGGCGCGCCATTGCCGCTCGTCGCCGTGGAAAACGTTGAGATCGATGCGGCCGGTGACGCCATGCGACAGGCCGGAGCCGGAATACTGCCAGAACAGCCATTTGCGGTCGGGGTAGACCTTTGACGGGTGGCGCGCCACCGCCCGCACCCAAAACGGATAATCGAGAAAGGCGCCGCGCAGATTGTCGCGATAGAAATCAGGCGCGGTGTAGATGATGGGCCGCTGGCCGTAATAACGCTCCAGCCTGTCCATGAACACCTGCATCTTCTCCAGCACCTTCTCGCGCGAAGGCCGCCGCTTGCAGCTGGACTCGCCGTTCCACTCGACGTCGACCACCGGTGGCAGCGCGCCTTCGACCCTGGGCACGTTGCGGATGAACCAGTCGGCCTGCTCGCCCGCCGTGCGGCACCAGTAGAAGAAGTGATAGGCGCCGCGTTTCAGGCCGGCGGCGTCGGCATTGCGCCAGTTCCTGTTGAACATCGGATCGAGATGGTCGCCGCCGTCGGTCGCCTTGATGTAGGCGAAGTTGGCGCCCTGGGCGCGTAGCTTTTCCCAGTTGACGTTACCTTGCCAGCGCGAGACATCGACGCCGTGCACGGCAAGGTGGCGGGGCGAAGCCTTGCCGAAATTGATCGGCTTGGCGTCGCGAAAACCATAGCGCGTGACGGGCCCGGCAAGCATCGGCGGTGCTGCGCGGCTCAGCAGCCTCGGCGGTGATACCAGGGCCGCCGGCTCGACCATCGGCTCGACGCTGTCCGACGGGTCAGGTGCTGAAAGTGCCACCGTCTCTTCTTCGGCCAGGCCGAAAGGCCGGGGGCTCTCGTCTACCGGCGCCGTTTCCGCCCGTGGCGCGCGCCTGGTCGCGGACGCAGGCACTGCCGCGATGGGTGCCGGCGGTCGCACCACCGAGCTGGTTGTTTCGCTCGACGGTTTCTGCAAATCAAGGGCATCGACGCCGGTCGTCGACGTGCAGCCGGCAAGGCATAGCGATGCGATCAAGAAACTGATGGCGCCCGGAATCCGCATCTGGACCTGTACTCAAAACACAATAGACCGAGGGCGAAACGACAGCCGACGGACAAACCGGACCAGTTATGAATGAGAAATTACCAATAAAGTTTGAATCAATTTTTTTCACGTAGGCCAAACAGCGAAATCTGGCTCTCCGCGCAAGGGATCGGCCAGCCTTGTGGGCAAAGCCGCTACGGCTTTCTGAATACCCCAATCATCGGCCCCAGATTCCAGTAGTCGTCATTGCGGCCGATGGCCGGCGCAAACAGGCTGGATATCGTGCCGTCGAGGAACAGCGCATTGTCGCAGCCGAGCGCGTCGCGGAAAAGACGGGCGAAGGCGTGGAAGGTCACCGTGCCGTTCGAAATCGCGAAGACGACGACGCCATCCCTACGCACCCCGACACCGTCGCGGATCTTGCGCGAGGTGCCGTCGGCCTGGAATTTAGGGTGCAGCTTGCCGTCGATCACCAGCATCGGCCCGGATTGCGTCGCATAGTCAACGGGCGGACGCCTTTTCACAAAATCCTTGGTGGCGCGGACCGCCGCCTTGCCGTCGCGCATGTAGAAAATGCCGTTCGGCTGCAGCGAAAAATTGCCGGTTCCCGACCCGGTCTTCACAGAAGCCATTTCCTGGCCCTGCTCGACATAAAGACCGACCGGCGCGAGGTTCGGATGATACATGCCGGCATTGATGCCAAACAGCATCGTGCGCCCGGCGGCCTGCTGCGAGGAACTGAGATTGTGCAGCGACTGAAACGGCTTGCCCGCCGGGTCCTTCCAGAACAGTTCGACCCGATATCGTTTCGGATCGACCTCGCACACGAGATAGCTGGTCGCCTCGAAGGCGAAGTCCCGGCATGGCGGCAGCGAGGCAACCCACTGGCCAAACCCCATGCCGAGTGCCGCCACCGACGGCAGCGCGCTCTTGGCCAGCGCCAGCAGCGGCGGCACCGATTGCAGAAGGGTCAAAAAATCCATGCGCGTACCGAAATCCAGATTCGGGGTCCGGTACGGATATAGCCCGTTTCAAGCGAGACTGTGAAAGTGCCCTAAACGAGCCAGCCCATCGCGACGCCCAGCAGCAGGACGACGCCGAGCACGCCGCGATAGATGACGAACGGCCAGGCCGAAAAACGCTCCAGCACACGCATCAGGCCCCAAATGGCGAAGAAGGCGGAGATCGAGGCGACAACCAGCCCCACGGCAAGGACCGACCAGCCATGGGAGTCGAGATGGACCTTGTGCAGTTCCCAAAGCTCCTTCAGGCCGGCGAGCGCAATCGCGGGCAGCCCGAGCAGGAACGAGAAACGTGCCGCCTCGGCCCGCTTGAAGCCGAGCCCCAGTGCCGCGGTGAGGGTCGAACCTGACCGGGACACGCCTGGAATCAGGGCGCCGATCTGGGCGATGCCGACAAGCAGCGCGTCAGCCAGTGAGGCTTCATCCACAGTGCGCCGGTGGCGCGCAAGAATCTCGGCCAGCGCCAGCAGGATCGCCATGACGATGCAGGCCCAGCCGATCACCGTCAGGCTGCGCAGCGGCGAATTGCAGGTATTGAGCACGCCCGACAGCGCCACCCCGGCGATGACGATCGGGATCGTTGCCAGCACGATCCACAACGCCAGCTTGAAATGCCTGTCAGCGAAATCGCGTCGCGCCAGGGCATCGAGCGAACCAACCAGGATGTCCCTGACGTCACCCCAGAAATAGCTGATCACCGCGGCAAGGGCCGCGAGTTGCATGGCGGCGGAGAAGGCCGAACCCGGATCCTGCCAGCCAAGCACAGCCGGCACGATGCGCATATGGGCGGTCGAGGAAATCGGCAGCAATTCGGTGATGCCTTGCACCACGCCAAGGATCGCCACCTTGGCATAGCCCAGGCCGACGAAGCCCGTGTCCAGGCCTTGAGTGCAGATGTCGACCAATGGCGAATTCCATGCATGAGAGATCGGCTGGTGCGGACCGACCGGTCGAGGTCAATCCCCGGCAAGCCTTATAGTCATGGGCCAGATAATCAATTTACGGATTTGTAAGCTGGTGCGTCGGGGTGTGAGCGATTGAAAACCGGCCCAGCTTGGGCCGGCTTTACAGGAAAATCGCAAGGCGATTACGGGCAGAGCCAGAGTTTCTGGCATGCCCTGGCGATCACGTGCGCCGGCGGAACGACGGGCTCATCGACGGCAGGCCGGCGAACCCGTTCGAGCAGCATGCGCACCTGTTCGGGGCGCACACGATCGCGCTCCATTACAAGCAGGACCATCGGATCGCTCAAAAGCTCGTCCAGGGTGCTGATGCTGTCGTTCATCCGTCGTCTCCTCGTTACCCGCACCCCGTAAATAGGAAGACAAAGATGGCCCGCCAATGACGCTTTGCCGGCTATCTCGTGTTGATTTGGATTAAATTTTGTTCAGGGGATTCTTTCCTTTCACACAAGAGGAGAAGGAAAAGCGTCAACCTGGCGGCGGGGCGCCTTCGTGCTGCGGCAGGTCGTCATCGAGCACCAGCCAGGGCTGCTTCGAGGCCGTGAAGATATGCATTTGCGGTTTGAAAACTGTGGGGTCGTCGAGTGAACCGGAGGTGATGCCGATGATGCCTGCGGAATCGCGGCGAGAGAACATCGTCGTGCCGCAACTCGGGCAGAAGCCACGCTTGAGGTCCGGCGAGGAGTTTATCGTCGCCAGCGGCCCGTCGACCGTCAAATCGTCGATGCGAAACAGCACGCGTGCGTTGAACGCGGCGCCGATCGCCTTCTGGCACACCCGGCAATGGCAGACGCGTTCGTTGATGGGAGCCGCGTCCGTGCGGTAGCGCACCGCCTTGCACAGGCATCCGCCTTCATATCTTGCCATCGCCGGGATCCGTTGCTGGGGAGAATAAGCCGCAAGGGTAGCGGCGGAGCCGATTGGGTCAATTCAAAAGCTTTGATACAACGTCATCGATTATGGTGATGTGGGTGGGACTGAAGTCATGATGGCATCTTCGGCGGAGTAATCGCGGCTCTGGCGCATGAAACCGCCGAGCGAAGCGATGGGCGCGTTTCCGCCGGTCGCCGGGGCATTCGACTTGTTAAGACAGCATATCTGATCGAGAAACCGGTGTTCTTGTCGACGTGTCAGTGGCGCTTGGCTTGCACCAGATAGGCCTCGATCTCGGTCTCGCCGAGCCACTTTGCCGCTTCCAGCCGATGCAGGCCCTCGACGAGGATATGACGCTTGCCGTCATGGCGGACCTGGATCGGTGTCTTCATGCCGTTTTCGAGAATGTCCTCGGCCAGATGGCGGACAGTCTCGGGATGCAGCGTCTTCTTGCGCGCCGTCGGCACGTAGATCTCGTCGACCTTGACCTTTTGCACTCTGAGCATGCCGACCCCCGTGGCGGAAACGCCGCCCTTTGTGGAGATAGTCTCTTTGACCACGGGGGCCAAGGGCGCGGCTAACGAATGCTGGCCCGATCGTTTCCATTTGACGCTGGACCGGCAGATCGCCGAAATGGCGGCCTTCGAACTTCTCCGGTGTTCATGACCCAACTGCCGACCGAGTTCCCCGATTTCGGACTGACGCCCGAGCAGCGCCGGCACGCGGTGCGCGGCCACTACTATGAATGGCCTGGCATGGATGGCGAGCGCGGCGAGATCTGGTGCTACAGCGACCGGTTTTCCTATCGCGCCGGCGAAACGGCAGCGCTCCATGTCAGTTCGACGGCCTCGCAGTTCAACATTGAGATCGTCCGAGACGGTGGCACCGAGACCAAGGTGTTCGAGAAGACGGGTATCGCGGCGCGCAGGCAGGACACGCCCGACCAATGTTCGGTCGAAGGCTGCGGCTGGGACGCCTCGTTCGAATTCCGCGTCGAGGCGGACTGGCCATCCGGCGCCTACCGGGTGACGCTGACCGCCGATGGCCGTGACGGCAAGCCGATCCATTGCCACCATATTTTCATCGTCACGCCCCTGCCCGGAAAGAAGCCCGGCCGTGTGCTGCAGGTGGCGGCGACCGGGACCTGGCTCGCCTCCAACACCTGGGGCGGCTCCAACCACTACCAGGGTATCACCGGGCCGGACCGCAACCAATATTCGCCCATCGTGTCGACGCAGCGCCCCTGGTGCCGTGGCTTCGTGGTGCTGCCGAAGGATGCACCACGCGTGCCGCTGGAAGTCGCCGTACCGCCGAAGACGGTGCCGCGCTATCCGCACATGGAATGGGCGCTCGCCACCGGCCATTCGAAGAAATACGCTTCGTCCGGCTGGGCCAGTTACGACAGCCACTTCTTCGGATTCGCCGAACAGGCCGGCTATCAGGTCGATCTCGCCAGCCAGCACGATCTGCATTTTTCGCCGGAAATTCTCGACGGCTATGACTGCGTTGTCTTTGTCGGCCATGACGAATACTGGACCTGGGAAATGCGTAACGCCGTCGACAGCTATGTGACTCGCGGCGGCCATGCGGCGCGCTTCGCCGGCAACTTCATGTGGCAGACGCGGCTGGAGGATGAAGGTCGCCGGCAGGTCTGCTACAAATATCGCGCGCGCGCCGAGGATCCCGTCTATCGCGGCGGTGATGTCACGCGCGCCACCAATTCCTGGGAAGCGCCGGAAATCGGCCGGCCTGGGTCGGCGACATTCGGGCTCAATGCGACGCGCGGCGTCTATGCCGGCTGGGGCGGTTGCGCGCCGCGCGGCGTGCGCGGCTTTCCGGTCTATCGGCCAGAGCACTGGGCCTTCGCCGGCACTGGTATCTATTATGGCGACCTGCTGGGCGCCGACAGCCATGTCTATGGCTATGAGGTCGACGGGCTCGACTTCGAAATACGCGGCGGCCTGCCCTACCCCACGGAAACCAGCGGCGCGCCTGAGGGCCTGCAGGTTCTCGCCGTCGGCATGGCCAGTCAGGTGGAAGAAAGTGCCGATATACCAATCGAGGACCAGTTCCTCACCGATGAGGACGGTCGCTTCACCGCCGAAACGCTGTTCGGCGAGGCGAGCGATGCCAATCTGGAAAAGGTCAAACGCGGCAACGGCATGATCGTCAATTTCCCGCGCGGCAAGGGCGAGGTGTTCCACGCCGGAAGCTGCGAATGGGTCGCCGGCCTGCTACGACAAGACCCGATGGTCGAACGCGTCACAAAAAATGTCCTCGATCGTTACCTCGGAAAGTCCTGACATGTCGAAAGCCCAGACCGCCGCTCAAGACACGGAAGCTCGCCGAGAATCGCACCTGTTCTATTTGTCGAGCCTGCGCCGGCCACTGATCGACCGCGCCGAAGGCATCTACATGTGGACGCAGGACGGCCGCCGCTTCATCGACGGATCGAGCGGCCCGATGGTCGCCAATATCGGCCATTCCAACCGCAATGTGCTCGACGCCATGAAGCGGCAGATGGACCGCGCTACCTTTGCCTATCGGCTGCATTTCGAGAACGAGCCGGCGGAAGAGTTGGCGCGGGAACTCGCCGGCAAGCTGCCGGAAGGTATGGACCGTATCTTCTTCGTCTCGGGTGGCTCGGAAGCAACCGAATCCTGCATCAAGCTGGCGCGGCAATGGGCCGTCGCCACCGGCCAGGCCAGCCGCTGGAAGGTGATCACCCGCTTTCCCTCCTATCACGGCGGCACTTTGGGCTCACTGTCGATCACCGGCGACGATGCGCTGGCCGAAACGTTCGAGCCGATGATGCGGGTGATGCCGACCGTGCCGGCGCCGAACGCCTGGCGCGACCGCGACAACCTTTCGATGGAACAGCGCGGCATCCGTTATGCCGACATGCTGGAGGAGAAGATCCTTGCGGAAGGCCCAGACAGCGTGGTCGCCTTCATCATGGAGCCGATCGGTGGTGCTGCGACCTCAGCCCTGGTGGCGCCGGACAGCTATTATCCGCTCATCCGCGAGATCTGCGACCGCTACGGCATCCTGCTCATCCATGATGAAGTGATGAGCGGCGCCGGCCGCACCGGCAAATTCCTCGGCGGCGATCACTGGAACTGCAAGCCCGACATTGTCGCGCTGTCCAAGGGACTTGGCTCGGGCTATGCGCCGCTTGGCGCATTGGCCGCACCGATGCGGCTGGTGCAGCCGCTGCTTGCCTCCGGCGGCTTCCAGCACGGCCATACCTATGCCGGCAACCCGCTGGCCTGCGCCGCCGGCCTGGCTGTCCTTGGTGAAATGGACCGGCTCGACCTGATCGCCAACGCGGCTGCCATGGGCGACGTGCTGATGGATGGGCTGAAGGCGCTGGCCAAGCGGTTTCCGTTCATCGCCGACGTGCGCGGCAAGGGCCTGCTCACCGGCGCCCAGATGGTCGCCGATCCTGAGACCCTGAGGCCGATCGACCAGACCAAGAAGGCCACGCAGCGGCTGCTCGACCTCGCCTATGAACGCGGGCTGATCATCTATGGCCGCAGGGTCAAGGGCGGCGTCGACGGCGACAATTTCATGGTCGCGCCGCCGATGATCGTCACTAGCCAGCAGGTCGGCGAGATCGTCTCCATCATCGGCGACTCGCTGGAGGTTTTGGCCTCCGAGCTCGACCTGCCGATCGAAGGCCAGGGGTAAAAGAATGGCACCGCGCAAAGTCATCATCACCTGCGCCGTCACCGGCTCGGTGCACACGCCGTCGATGTCGCCCTATCTGCCGGTGACACCGGACCAGATCGCCGCCGACGCGATCGCGGCGGCCGAGGCCGGCGCCTCTATCCTGCATCTGCACGCCCGTGACCCCAGGGATGGCCGCCCGACCGCCGATCCGGATGTCTACATGCAGTTCCTGCCGCGCATCAAGCAGGCGACCGATGCGGTGATCAACATCACCACCGGCGGCTCGTCGTTAATGACCTTGGACCAGCGGCTGGCTGCACCGCTGCGGGCCGAGCCCGAAATGTGCTCGCTCAACATGGGCTCGATGAATTTCGCGCTGTTTCCGATGCTCGACAAGCCACGGGAATGGCAGCACGAATGGGAGCCACAGCTGCTCGAAGCGACGCGGGACACAATCTTCAAGAACACCTTCGCCGATATGGATGGCGTACTTGAGAGGCTGGGCAAGGGCTGTGGCACGCGCTTCGAATTCGAATGCTACGATGTCGGCCATCTCTACTCGCTGGCGCATTTCCGCGACCGCGGGCTGGTGTCGGGACCGCTGTTCATCCAGTTCGTGCTGGGCATTCTGGGCGGCATCGGCGCCGATCCCGACAATCTCGTCCATATGAAGCGGATCGCCGACAAATTGTTCGGCGACAGCTACCAGTTCTCAGTGCTGGCCGCCGGCCGTCAGCAGATGCCGCTGATCTCGATCGCAGCAGCCATGGGCGGCAATGTCCGTGTCGGCCTGGAAGACAGTCTCTATGACGGCCGTCAGCTGGCGAAGTCCAATGCCGATCAAGTGCGCCGCATCCGTGGCATTCTCGATGGGCTGTCGCTGGAGGTCGCCACCCCCGCCGAAGCGCGCGACATGCTGGCGCTGAAGGGTGGCGACCGGGTGGCGTTTTGAGATGTAATTGAGATGGTAGCGTCCAGTCCCGCCCCCCTCTGTCCTGCCGGACATCTCCCCCTCAAGGGGGGAGATTGGCTGTCACAACGGCTTTCGCAAATCTCCAGCGTCAGGGGATGGGCGGCAAGGCCAAAGCTGCCAATCTCCCCCCTTGAGGGGGAGATGTCCGGCAGGACAGAGGGGGGCGCCTGGGCGCCGGACCTCCAATGACTGCCTCGCCCAAAATCGCCCTCCGCCCTGGCCGGATCGACGACGTCGAAACCATCCACGCATCGATCCTGAAACTTGGGACCCACATCGGGGCACCGGAAGAGATCATCTCCACCGCCGACGATCTCCGCCGCTATGGCTTTGGCGAAAAACCCGCCTTTTCGACCCTGATCGCCGAAGTCGGCGGCGAGTTCGCCGGTCTCTGCCTATATTTCCCGATCTTTTCGACCTGGATGGGGCGGCCTGGTGTCTATGTGCAGGACCTCTATGTCGAGGACCGTTTTCGCGGCCGCAAGATCGGCGAGCGGCTGCTGCGGCACGTTGCGGCGCAGTGCCGGAAAGACGGCGGCGCCTATCTCCGTTTGTCCGTCGACACCGACAATGAGGGTGCCAAGTCCTTTTATGAAAGGCTTGGCATCGCCTGGTCGAGCTACGAGCAGACGCAGAAGATCACCGGCGAGGCCTTTTTCGCCTTCGCCGATGCGACCGAAAATGGGGAGCAGGAATGAAAACTTTCTATGCCGAGGAACAGAAGCGCCACGACCCCAAGGCCTTTCTTTCGAGCGGTGCGGCGCAGCCCAATCCGGAACAGCCGGAACGCGTCGAGAGGTTATTAGCCGGCGCAAAAGCAGCCGGTTGCGAGATCGTGCGACCGCGCAATCACGGGCTCGGACCGGTCGCAGCGGTGCACACACCGGAATATCTGCATTTCCTCGAACATATCTACGCTCGCTGGCAGCGCATCGAGGGCGCGTCGGTTGAGGTGATCCCCAACATCCACCCGATCGCGCGCAGCGGCTCCTATCCGGCTTCGGCGGTCGGCCAGGCCGGCTACCACATGGCCGATACGGCTTGCCCGATCTCCGGCGAGACATGGCAGAGCGCGCTGTGGAGCGCCTGGAGCGCAGTCGAAGCCGCCGAGGCGGTGATGTCAGGCGCATCAGCCGCCTACGCGCTGTGCCGCCCGCCCGGCCACCATGCCTTTGCCGATGTCGCCGGCGGCTTCTGTTTCATCAACAACTCGGCCGTCGCCGCGCAGGTTTTACGCAGGACGGCTTCGCGCGTCGCAATCCTCGATGTCGACCTGCACCACGGCAACGGCACGCAAGGCATCTTCTATGCACGGCCCGATGTTCTCACCGTCTCGCTGCATGCCGATCCGGTGCGCTTCTATCCGTTCTTCTGGGGCCACGCCGACGAGCGCGGCGAAGGGGCTGGCCTTGGCTACAATTTCAACCTGCCGCTGCCGCGCAAATCCACTGATGCGGCGTTTCTCCAAGCGCTTGAGGTGGCATTCCAGCGCGTCCGTGCCTTTTCGCCCGACGCGCTGGTCGTGGCACTCGGCCTCGACGCGTTCGAGGGCGACCCGTTCGGCGGACTTTCTGTGACGACACCGGGCTTCGCGCGCATCGGCGAGGCCATTGCCAAGCTCGGCCTATCAACGGTGATCGTCCAGGAGGGCGGTTATCTCTGCGACGAACTCGGCGACAATCTCACCGCATTCCTCACCGGCTTCGGCAGCAAGTCGCGGTGATCTCACCCTGACCACGCGTCAGGGTCGCTGCTGCCTGAGCATGGCGATGACCCGATGTACGCTCTCCAGCGTCTCTTCGATTTCGGCCGCCGTATTGTAGTGGGCAATGCCGATGCGCACGACACCTTGCTCAGCCGGAATGCCGAGTTGGTGGACGATCTCCCAGGCGTAGTTGTGGCCAGACCACAGGAAGATATTTTCGGCGTTCATCTGTCGCACGATCGTCTCCGGCACGATGCCGTGGACGGTGAAGGAGACGGTCGGCACGCGCTCGCCAATCCGCTTCGGATCGGTGATGCCGTGGATGGTCAGACCCTCGATATCGGACAGACCTTCGATCAAGCGTTGCGCCAGCGGGTTTTCGTAGGCGATCGACAGATCGAACGCCTTGGCAATCTTCTGCCTTCGCGATCCACCCTCGCCCGATGCCGCGCCAAGATCGGCAAAGTAGTCAATCGCAGCCGTGAGACCGGCCATCAGTTCGATCTGCGGCGTGCCGAGTTCGAACCGCTCCGGCAGGCCATTCGACGAGCAGCGGCATTTGTAAGGTTTCAGGCCATCGATGACGTCGCGCTGCCCCCACAAAATGCCCATATGCGGACCGAAGAACTTGTAGGCCGAGCAGATCAGGAAATCGCAGCCAAGCTCCTGCACGTCGATCAGGCCATGCGGCGCGAACTGGACGGCGTCGACATAGACCAGCGCACCGGTCTGTTTCGCAATGGCGGTCAGCGCCTTCACGCGATTGATGGAACCGGTCAGGTTGCTGGCATAGTTCAAGGCGACCAATCGCGTCTTGTCTGAAAGCAGGCCAGCCAGCGTCGCCTCTTCGACCTGCCAGCTCGTTTCGTCGAACGGCAGCCAGCGCACGACGAGCCCGAGATCCTCGGCCAGTTGCAGCCAGGGCGAGACGTTGCCCTCGTGGTCCATACGGGTGAGGATGATCTCGTCGCCGGGCTGCATCGCGCGGCCGAGCGTGCGCGATATGTGATAGGTCAGCGTCGTCATGTTGGCGCCGATGATGATTTCCTCGGGGCTCGCCGCACCGAGGAAATCGGCCATCGCCTGATGCGCCTCGTCGACGACAGTTTGCGCGGCAATCGTCGTTTCGAAATAGCCGCCAAGGTTGGCGTTGGTGGCCAAGAGACAGCGCGACACGGCATCCGCTACTGCCTGTGGCACCTGCGTGCCGGCAGGATTGTCGAGATAGATGCGGCGACGGCCCTTGTCGGTCAGGGACAACGCCGGAAATCGTTCGCGGACCAGCTCTATCGGAAAATTCATTGTCGCCCCGCTCCCTTGGAATTATCGAGTATTCGGCCACGTCCAATCCCGTTCAGGGACAGGGATTGCCGACCCGCTGATGGATCGCATCCACCGCCTTCTGCATCTCTTCGGTCCAGACGATTTCCACGGAAGATAGCGCCATGTCGAGCTGCGAAAGGGTCGTGGCGCCGACGATGTTGGAGGTGACGAAGGGCCGGCTTGAGACATAGGCATTGGCAAACAATGCCGGCTCCAGGCCAAAGGAGCGCGCCAGCTCATTGTATTCGAGCTGCACTTGCGCCGCGTTGGGCGTCTCATAGCGCTGGCCACGATTGAACAGCTGCGAGCGCGACCCCTGCGGGCGCGCGCCATGATCGTATTTGCCGGTCAGATAACCTTGCGCCAGCGGCGAATAGGGAAGCAACGATACCTGCTCGCGTTCGCAGACCTCGGCGAGGTTCACCTCGAAAGTGCGGTTGACGAGATTGTAGGCGTTCTGGATCGACGCAACGCGCGGGCCGATCCCTTTGTCAGCCTCGGCAAGGAAACGCATCACGCCCCAGGAACTCTCGTTCGACAGGCCGAAATGGCGGATCTTTCCCGCCTTCACCAGATCGTCGAACACGGCAAGCGTCTCGGCGATCGGTGTTTCGTCGGCCGGTGCGCCGACAGAATCGGCGCGCGGCGATACAGCACCGATGCGTGTCGGATTGGCGCCCCAAGGGATGTCCCGTTCCGGCCAATGGATCTGGTAGAGGTCGATGTAGTCGGTGCCGAGCTTGGCCAGCGATTTTTCGATGGCGTCAAAGATATCGGCGCGCACCAGTCGCGACGGCCTGTCGCCGCGAAACCACCGGTTGGCCGTGCGACCGACGACTTTGGAGGCAAGGATCACCTTATCGCGGTTGCGGTTGGCCTTCATCCAGCTGCCGATGATCTTTTCGGTCCACCCTTGCGTCTCCGCCTTGGGCGGGATCGGGTAAAGTTCGGCGGTGTCGATGAAATTGACGCCGCGCGAGAAGGCCAGGTCCATCTGCGCATGGCCTTCGGCCTCGGTGTTCTGCTGGCCCCAGGTCATGGAGCCCAGGCAGATCTGGGTAACAAGAAGGTTGGTCCGACCGAGACGGCGTTTGTGCATGGAAATCTGCTCCGGAGGAAAATGGTGCGGCAGCGCGGGGAGGAAGTCCCATCCTACGGAAACCAGAGGCGCTCTCCAAGCCTCGCCAGACCGACTTTTGCGTGAGCCAGCGGCGTTCAGCGGCGAGCGGCGGCCACCGCGCGCCGCTTGGCCTCGTCGATCAGCATGTTGGCGACCTGCATGCGGATCATGGCGCGCTGGCGCAGATGCGGCGCGACACGGTCCGGATGATTGGCAAAGGCAAAACTGCGGCGCATACGGCTGAAATCGGCGATTTGCTTGGGCTGGTTGAGACCAAGTTCGACGGAGATGGATTCCGGATCGATCGGCGGCAGCTCCTCCTCGGGCTTTGGCTCTTCGCCTGCCAGAGCCAGCTTCGCATGATCGAGCAAGGCGGCGAATTCGGACGCCAGATCGGCGCCGGCCTCGCGATATTCGGCGGCGGAAACTTTTATGCGGCCGGAATGAAGTTCATCGGCCACCGAGAGATAATCGAACGGGATGGATGGACGGGCGCCGGCATCGTCGATCCCAACTCCGTCGCCCTTGTCGGAGGCAACGAAGAGGTCGTCGAGCAACGAAGCGAAATCACGCTTGGCGCCAGTGCCGATGTCTGCCTCCCCTTGCCCAACTGTGCAAGCTTCAGAGCATATAACCGGCTCGTTAAAATTGCATGCCGTCGATCTTAACGAATTTAGCCGTTGCGCGGCTGCGCCGCTTCAACTCCTCAACCCCAGAATGAAAAGCCGGACCGCACTTTCATGCGGTCCGGAATTCGCCAGGAGTGGCGAGGAAAAACCGGCCATGTAGCCAGCATTCGAGGCTACGATGCGCGTCTGCCAAAAGTTTCGGTCGGTTCAGGAAATGGCGAAAAAAATCGCCAAGACATGGCAGGCATGCAAATGCTGCACTGCACAATCGTCGCGATTCAGCTATACTGGTGGCCGTGGAGGACCAATTAGGGGCTTGAATCATGAGTTTCTTCACTGAAATGTTCGCCCGGCCGCGGCCGCAGGAGCATCTGAGATACCGTTCGGCGCTCGCACTGCTCGATGCGATGAGCAATGCCGACCGCGCCGACATCGGTATCAAGCCGGCCGATTTCCCCCGCATCGCCCGCGAAATGTCCGTTCGCTAAACGTATCGAGCCGCGAGATGTCCCGGATCAGTCCGGGACTTCTCGAAGACATCGATCCGTTAGCGCGATCCCAGGAACGTCGCCTTGCCCAGCGGCACGCCGTTGTGGCGAAGGATGTCGTAGGCGGTGGTGAGGTGGAAATAGAAGTTGGGCATGGCCACATGCAGCAGATACTGCAGGCCCGGCATCGAGCTTTCGCGTCCGCCAAGCTTCAATTCGATTATCTTGTCGTCCGAGCCGTCGAACTCGGCCGCCGAAAATGTCGCCAGTAGGTCCAGGGTCTTCGCGATGCGCGCCTGGACATCGGCGAAACTCGCCTCGTTGTCCTCGTATCTGGGCACCTCGCGCCCGGCGAGCCGTGACGGCGCGCCCTTGGCATGGTCGGTGGCGATCTGCACCTGCCGGGTCAAAGCATACATGTCGGGCGCCAACCGCGACGTCAAAAACACCTGCGGGTCGATCTTGCGGTCAATCGCATTCTGTTCGGCGGCCGCAAGCACATTGGAAAGTGCTTTCAGCCTGGCCGAAAACACAGGCACGGATGCCTCATACATCGATATCGCCACGTCAAATCTCCTATCCGGCCGAACGCCGGCGGATGCGACGTAACGCCTTCGCGTACGATTCTTCAAGACCGCCGAACCAGCGTCACCACGTTGCCGCAATCGCCATGGAATCTCCCATCGAGCGGAGATACCCGATGAGACGCGCCCTTTTCGCAGCGACTGCCTTTCTCGCCCTTGCCCCGATCGGCCTGCCGGTCCTGGCCGCCGAAGATACCCCCGAAACGCCCTATGTCGATGATCGGTCGAGCGCCGATGCGGTTGTCCGCTCGCTCTACAGCGCCATCAACCGGCATGAATTCGCCCGCGCCTGGGGCTATTTCGGAGATACGAAGCCGGCTAAGGATTTCGACAGTTTCGTCAAGGGCTATGACGGCACCGACAAAGTCGAGGTCGAGACCGGGGCCGTTTCGAACGAGGGCGCCGCCGGCAGCATTTTCTACAACGTCCCCGTCGCCATCCGCGCCACCGACAAGAGCGGCGGCGAGAAGGTCTTTGCCGGCTGCTATACGCTGCGCCAGGTGAATGCCCAAATCCAGGCCGCGCCGCCCTTCGATCCGATCCACATCGAAAAAGGCGCGCTTAAGCCTTCCACCGCCGATTTCGAAGAGGCATTGCCGCCAAGTTGCGGCGACGGGCCGCCGTCGCCGAAGAAGGACACAGCACTGGAACAGGCCAAGAAGGCCTTTCTGGCGACGTATGGCGACCAATGCGACAAGCAGTTCCTGGCCGACGAGCCAGAGGTCTTTTCGATCAAGTACAAGGACAAGAATGCGCAGCCCGGCGATCCTGACAAGGAAACACGGCTGTTTCATTTTTCGTGTTCGGCCGCCGCTTACAATGAAAATTCGGTCTACTACATGACCGACGAGCTTTCGGCGGTGCAGCAATTGCAGTTCGCCGAACCGGAGACCGATATCCGCTACGAGAACAACGACAGTGAAGGCAAGCTGTTGAGCGTGACCGTGGTCGGCTTCCACACCACGGGATGGGCCACCAATTCCGACTATGACCCGGACGCCCATACGATCACCACTTTCAACAAATGGCGCGGCATCGGCGATGCCTCCGACTCCGGCACGTATTTGTTCCGCAACGGTGATTTTTCGCTGGTCCAGTACGACGTCGATGCATCCTACGACGGCGAGGAAAATCCGCAGACGGTTGTCGACTACAACACCGCGCCGTAGGGAAGACTCGATCAAGAACGCCGCGTTCGACCCGTCCTCCGCATTCACCTTCTCGTTTCGGGCCGCGAACGCATCGGCCGAAAGAAGGCGCGAATGTCCTGGACCAGAAGATTCGGTTCCTCCAGCGCAGCGAAATGGCCGCCGCGCGGCATCGGCGTCCATCGCTGCACGTCGAAAACCCTCGCCACCCAGGAGCGCGGCGGCATTGGCAACTCGCGGGGGAAAAGCGCTACCCCAAGAGGCGGCGAAACGCGTTCCTGCGCCTTGAACGCAAGAGGGGAGAGCCGATTCTCCTTGTAGAGCCGCAAGGATGAGGTGAGCGCATTGGTGAACCAGTAGAGAGAAACGTCCGTAAGGAGCGCGTCCATGCCAAAGGCGCGTTCCACGTCACCGTCGCAATCGCTCCAGGAACGGAACTTCTCGATCATCCAGGCTGCGAGGCCGATCGGCGAGTCAGTCAGCGCATAAGCGAGCGTCTGAGGCTTCGTGCCCTGCAGATAGGCATAGGCACCCTCTGTTGCCGCCCAAGCCGCAGCCTTGTCCAGAAAGGCCTGTTCCTCAACGGTGACAGGCGGCTGATCTGCACCCAAGGGTGGCCGATAGCTCCCGGGAATGTAATTAACGTGGACGCCAAGCACGTTTTCAGGAAGGAGCCGTGCCATCCAGGCGGAGACGCCCGCGCCGATGTCGCCGCCCTGGCAAGCGAAGCGCTCATAGCCGAGCCCGCACATCAACTGCACCCATAGCTCCGCGATGCGCCCGGAGTGGAAGCCGGGTGCCGTCGGCGCCTGCGAGAAGCCGTATCCGGGCAACGAGGGAACCACGACGTGGAAAGCGTCGGCCGGGTCACCACCATGGGCGGATGGATCCGTCAGCAATGGAATGATGTGTTCCATTTCGATGAAGGAACCGGGCCAGCCATGCGTGATGATCAGCGGCAGCGGCGCCGGTCCGGTGCCTAGCTGGTGGACAAAATGGACATCCAGATTGTTCACCCTAGCCAGATATTGCGGCAGCCGGTTCAGCCGCGCCTCTTGCGCTCTCCAGTCGAAGCGATCTCGCCAGTAATCCGCAAGGCGCTCCATGAACGGCAGGTCGGCCCCGTCGTTCCAGCCTGTCTCGATTAGCGGAGTTGGCCATCGCGTTGCGTGAAGACGGTCCTGGAGATCCTCAAGTTGTTCGTTCGGAATCTGGATATTGAAGGGACGAGTGTCCATCGCCGTGCTTCCGAGTTGTTGGATCATGTCAGTCTACACCGGCAAGTGGATATCGGCCGAGCCATGATCGCCAAACCCACTGCACTTTGGCCGATATGCATCAAGGCGCCTTCGACAGCATCCAGTTGAGCGTGCCGCGCCAGTCGGTCATGCGGATCGGGGTGCCATGGGTGCCGGTCTCGAAACGGACGAAGCGGGTCGGATAGGCTTTCGATCTGGCGACGATCGAGCGGAAGAACGCTTCCTGCTTTTCCACGGGGAAAACCACGTCATTGCTGCCCTGGCCGAAGAAGACCGGGACGTGACGCTTGAAGGCGGGGCTTGCCAGGAAACTCTCGTCCCATAGCGAGCCGAGCAGCAGCAGCCCGTTGATGCGCCGGCCGGTATCGTTGCGGGCGGCAAGCTTCCAGCACAGGGCGCCGCCCATCGAGCCACAGGCGACGAAGATCTTCGCGGCTGGCGATTGTTCCGCATAGTGATTGATCAGGGCCGCCACCTGCGCGGCGCCGGTGTCACCGAAATCGGAAAAATCCGGGCTGAGGTAAAGGCCGCCATTGCCGGCCATCAGGTTCTTCAGCCGGTTGAAATTGCCGCCGAAGGTGAAGTCGTCGACGCCTTGCTTGCGGCTGCCGCCCTGCCCGTGCAGATAAAGCACGATGATGCCGGCGCCCTCGGTCTTGCCGACGGCAATATGCCTGACATCGCCGGCATCGGTCTTCAAGAGCAGATCCTGCTGCACCTTGCGAACGCCGGTGTCGGTGTATTGGGCGTTCACCCGGCGCTCCGGCACCTGGTCACGCTGGTTGATGTCGCGCATCTCGCGATAGTCCAGAACCATGTAGGCCCCGTTGGTGTCGGACGACAGCGTGGCCGGATAGGCGAAGAGGTCGTCTTTGAAGGGTTTTAGAGATAATGTGTCGGCGTGCGCGGAAGCAGAAAACAAGAAAAGCATTGCTGTGAGGAACGCGCGGCACGCCCCCCTCTGGCCTGCCGGCCATCTCCCCCTCAAGGGGGGAGATTGGATGCGCTTTCGGTTTTCGCCAATTTCCAAGGCCGCAGGATGGACGCCTCCATCGAAACTGCCGATCTCCCCCCTTGAGGGGGAGATGGCCGGCAGGCCAGAGGGGGGTAAAAGCGCCAACATGGAAGATGAAGTCATCCCTCTGGCATGCGTAATTCGGCTCGGGTTTGTCAATCCTGCAGCACGCCGCCGGCGCCTTCCAGCGCCTCGCGGGTGTCGACATCGACAGACGCCGCCGCACCGATCTCGACGTCGATGACATCGAGCCCTTCGGTCTCGACCAGATGGCGTGCGCCGGTGTCGCCTTCCAGATGGGCGATCGCCGGAAACAGCGAACGCGGCAAAAGCACCGGGTTGCCGCGCTTGCCATTATGTGTAGCGCGAACCACCGAATTGCCGCCGGCCTTGCGGAAGGCGTCGATCAACCTGTCGAGATCGTCGGCCGCGACTCCCGGCATGTCGCCTAGAACGATCATCACACCGGCGGTGTCCTCGGGCAGATAGGCTATGCCGGCCTTCAGCGAGGTGGACAAGCCGTCAGTAAAATCGGGATTGTCGGCGAAGGTCACGTCGAGGCCCGCCAGCGCCGCCCGCACCCGCTCGCGTTGATGGCCGGTGACGACAATCGTGCCGGAAGCCTTCGAGCCGAGCGCCCGCTCGGCGGTGCGGCGCACCAGCGGCTTGCCGTCGAACAGTGCCAGCAGCTTGTTGGATCCGCCCATGCGGCTCGACCGACCAGCCGCCAGAAGCACGATGCCGACCTTGAGCTGGCTTTTCGGCAGCGGTTCGCGCGGCTGTGGGCGTGTCGGGATCTCCATCAGCAGCCCGCCGACCCCCATGCCGGCAATATCCTTGGCGGTCACGTCAAGGCCGGCGATCAACCGATCCAGAACCCAGTCGAAGCCGTTCTCCTTGGGACTGCGGGCGCAACCGGGCGCGCCGATGACGCGCTTGCCATCGAGTGTGCCGAGCACCAGCAGATTACCGGGATCGACCGGCATGCCTGCGCGGATGACAGTCCCACCTGCCCTCTCGATGGCCGCCGGAACCACGTCGGCGAAATCGCTCATCGCCGAGGCGCCGAAGATCACCACCATGTCATTGTCGCGCGCCAGAGAGGCCGCGGCTTCCGCCACCTGAGCGATCTCATGCGGCGTACGGCGCTCCGCCGTCAGCCTGCCGCCCGTGCGCGCCAGCCGGGCCTCGGTGACGCGCAGCGTCTTGTCGAGCACTCCAGGCTTGATGCCCGGCAGAACCGTCTGGATGACGCCGACACGCACCGCCTGGTAGCCATTGACGGCAAAGATCTCGCCACCGGCACAGATTTTTGTCGCGGCGTCGACCAGCGCCGACCTGACCGCGAACGGAATAATCTTCACCGTCGCGACCATCTGGCCTTTCTCGACCGGCGCATGCTGCGCCAGCGTGGCGATGGTGATGGCCGGATCGATGGCATTGAGTGCGTCAACCATCGCCGCGTCGACCGTGAAGATTCCCAACGCGTTGGCATGGAGATTGACCCGCCCGGTCGCGGCCGACCTGGCCTCTATGCCGCGAAAGGCCATACTCTCAGAGATCGCCTGCGCTGCGGCATCCTCGCCGAGGTCGTCGGCAGCCAGCACAGCCGCAACGACCTCAGAAATACCGGCGGCTCGCAGCAGCGCCACGTCTTCGGCGCTCAGCCTGTGCGCCTTGCGGAAGCGCCGTTCACCAGCGGTGGTGGCATGCGCCAGCACCGCGCCTTCGGCCGCGTGGATCGGAATGGGGCCTAATTTCACGCCGGGCCGCCGGTAAAGCGCCGCGCGTCCTTTTGGACGCGCAAAGGACGCTCTGCTATTTTGAATCTACGCATCGTGCTTTTCCAAAATCGATTTCGATTTTGGAGCCGATGCGGAGGCATCGAGACCGCGCGAACGGAAGGCGTGGATTGCTTGCGCCAGCACCGCAACCGCGATCTCGGCCGGACTGGCAGCACCAATATCGAGCCCGATCGGCGCGTGAATACGGGCAATCTGGTCGGCGGTTGCGCCCAGCGCCAGCAGGCGTTCGACACGCTTGGCGTGCGTCTTCCTGCTGCCGAGCGCTCCGACATAGAAGCAGTTCGCATCCAGCGCGGCCTTCAGCGCGAAATCATCGATCTTCGGGTCATGGGTGACGGCGGCAAGTGCGGTGTAGCTGTCGAGCGGCTGTCGCTTCAGAACATCCTCCGGCCATTCGGCATGGAGCGCCACGTCGGGAAAGCGGTCCGGCGTGGCGAAAGCGGTGCGGGGGTCGACGATCTCTACGGGGTAACCGGCGATTTTCGCCATCGGCGCCAGCGCCTGGCTGATGTGAACCGCGCCGATCACCACGAGACGCGGCTGTGGCAGATGTGCATTGAGAAAGAAGGTTCGTCCTTCGGCCTCGACCGAACCGGAACTGCCGGTGCGGAGCGCTTTTGCGATTGCGGCTCCAAGATCGCCGGCGACTTGATCGCCCTCGCGCACGATGCGGTCGCGGCCATCACCGAGATCGGTGACAAGAATCGCCGCGCGACGGGCGCGTCGTTCGGCGTTAAGCGTCTTCAGCGCATAGGGATCCATTCGAGATCAGCCCAGTCTTTCCACATAGACCTTGATGCGGCCGCCGCAGGACAGGCCGACCTGCCAGGCGGTTTCGTCGGCAACACCGAACTCCAGGATCCTGGCCTTGCCGCTGTCGATGACGTCGATAGCCTCGGTGACAACAGCGCCTTCGACGCATCCGCCCGAAACAGAGCCGTGGAAATTACCGTCCGCGTCGATGACCAGATGGCTGCCCACAGGTCGGGGCGCCGAACCCCAGGTCTCGACCACTGTCGCGATGGCCACGTCCTTGCCGTCGTTCATCCAGCCTTCCGCGATGATCAAGGGGTCACGGGCTTCATCCAGATAAATGCTGTTTTCCATGATCGTTTCTCTGAGAGTCTGTTTTTCCGGATATATGGCTATGCGGCACGTCTCGCGCCAACTTCCATCCATTGGCGCGGGTCGACCGACCGTGCCGACTTCTTGTCCAGCGATGCGCAGAGGTCGGCGAGCGCATCGAGATTGTGCACCGAGCGGAACTCGTCGACATGCGGCAGCATCGCCTTGACGCCGCGGGCGCGCGCCTGGAAGCCGTCGAAACGCAGCAACGGGTTCAGCCAGATCAGCCGCCGGCAGGATTTGTGCAGGCGCTCCATTTCCTCCGACAGGCCGGCGACATCGTCGCGCTCCAGCCCGTCGGTGATCAAAAGCACGACCGCACCCTGCCCCAGCACGCGGCGCGACCATATCAGGTTGAACTCGGCCAGCGTGTCGCCAATGCGGGTGCCGCCCGACCAGTCCCTGACCGCAGTCGAACAATCGGCAAGGGCGGCATCGGGGTCGCGATGGCGCATCTGACGGGTCAGGTTGGTCAGCCGGGTGCCGAAAACGAACGTGCGCACGCGCCGGCGTTTTTCCGTCAGCGCATGCAGGAAATGCAGGAAGATGCGCGTGTACTGGCTCATCGAGCCGGAAATGTCGGCCAGCACAACCAGCGGCGGATGAACTTCGCGAGCTGAGCGGAATTTCGGCAGGATCAGTTCGCCGCCGGTGCGCGCGGCTGAACGCATCATGGCGCGCGGATCGACGCGGCGACCCTGCGCGTCGGCTTTGAAGCGCCGCGTTCGCACCATGTCGAAAGGCAGCCGCAGCTGCGCGATCGCCTTCTTTGCGTCGGCCATCTCGGTCGCGTTCATCTGGGCAAAATCCTTGCCTCGCAGCACCTCGTTGCCGGAAAAAGTGAACCGGGCGTCGACCTCGATCTCAGGGATTTCCTGGGCTGGCTGGTTCTTCTGGTGGCCTTCGAACATCGCCTGGCTGACGCGGTTCTCGGCTGCGCGGGGCTTCTGCTTTTCCCTGTTGTCAGGCGCCACCGGCGAAAACATCGCCAGCATCTTTTCGATCAGTTCACGCGATTTCCAGAACAGCCGGAAGGCTTCGTCGAAAATGGCGTGATCCTCATGCCTGGACACCAGCACGGCGTGTAGCGTCCAGTAGAAATCGTCACGCGAGCCGATGCCGGCGACGAGAACCGCCTCGATGGCATCCTTGACCGAGGCGGGCCCGACCCGCATGCCGGCCTTGCGAAGAGTGCGGGCGAAATAGACGATGTTGTCGGCGATCCGCCCGTCGACCTTCGCTTGTTTCGGCTCCTGGATCGGCATCGCTTACTCCGCCGCCGAAAGCTCGGCCTTCACCTCGTTGAGGATGCGCCGGCCTTCGCCCTGTTCGATGCGGGCAATGTCGTCCTGGTATTTCAACAGCACGCCGATCGTGTCGGATACGGTTTCAGGATCGAGCGCCACCTTGTCGAGCTCGGTCAGCGCGCCGGCCCAGTCGATGGTTTCGGCGACGCCCGGCACCTTGAACAGCTCGATCTGGCGCAGCTTCTGGATGAAGGAGACCACTTCGGCCGAAAGACGTTGATTGGCCTGCGGCACCTTGCGGCGCACGATTTCCAGCTCGCGCTCGGCATTGGGATAGTCGACCCAATGATAGAGGCAGCGCCGCTTCAGCGCATCGTGGATCTCGCGGGTGCGGTTGGTCGTGATGATGACGATCGGCGGCTCGTCCGCCTTGATGGTGCCGAGTTCAGGCACCGTGACCTGGAAGTCCGACAGGATTTCGAGCAGGAAGGCTTCGAACGCCTCGTCGGTGCGATCGAGCTCGTCGATCAGGAAGACCGGAGCAGCCCCCGCCTTGCCGGTCAGCGCATCGAGCACCGGGCGGCGGATAAGATATTTTTCGGAAAAGACGTTGCGCTCCATGGCGGAGCGCTCGACCTTGCCGACCGCCTCCTCCATGCGGATCTCGATCATCTGGGCGGCGTAGTTCCACTCATAGACGGCGGACGAGACGTCGAGGCCTTCATAGCACTGCAGGCGGATCAGCCGACGGCCGAGCGCCTGCGCCAATACCTTGGCGATTTCGGTCTTGCCGACGCCGGCCTCGCCCTCGAGGAACAGCGGCCGCTTCATGCGCAAAGACAGGAACAGCACGGTCGCCAGCGACCGATCCGCCACATAATCCGCGCCGGTCAGGAGATCGAGCGTCTCGTCGATCGTCCGCGGCGCGGCGCGCGGTTTCAGCTCGGTCATTCTTTCTCCGTGAACGCCGGCCCTCCGCTTTCCAGAACGTGGTAGCCGCGGGCGTGGTAGATCAACGGCCGCAAATTATCGCCCATCCGAAGGCCTGTCACCTTGCCAAAAAGCACACGATGAGTTGCCAGGTCCTTGGTGTCGATCAATTCGCAGTCGAACACGGCGAGCGCGCCCTTCAGCGTCGGCGCGCCGGTGGAGATCACGTCCCATTCGCCAAGCGCGAAGCGCTCCTCGACCGGCAGGCCGGTGATGCCGGAAAAGCCGATCGACAGCGGCTCCTGATGCGAGGCCAGGGTGTTCAAGGCAAATTTGCCGTTTTTCACGAACGGCTCATTCTTGGGATTTTCACGATTGAGACAGACCAGAATGGTCGGCGGTGTATCCGACACGGAACAGGCCGCAATCACCGTCGCACCGCGCTTGCCGGCCGGCCCATCGGTGGTGACAACATGGACGTGGCCGGCAAAATGGCTCATGGCGTCGCGGTAGGCCTGCGGCCCAATTTCGTTCTTCTTCAGCACCGTATGTTTTCCATGGTCAGGATCCTACCGACATATATGGCCATACATAGCCTGCCACAAGCGAAGTGCTTGAGCCATATCCCGAAATTCGCGTGTTGCACCAAGGTCGGGCAGGCTTTAGGTCTTGGCGATAAATAGGTGCCAGCAGCATAAGACCGACACAGAGGACCTCATCGCTCGAATGCGACCCAGGACAAGAACGATAGCGGCGCTGTTCTGGCTGTTTCTGGCCAGTGATGCGAATGCCCAGACGCTGGTGGTCGGCGTCTCAGCGCCTCTCTCTGGACCATCGGCCATTCTCGGCAAGCAGATCGAGGCCGGCACCGGTCAGGCGGCCCTAGCAAACGGCATAGAACTCAAGATCGTGGATGACGCCTGCACTGCGGACGGAGGCGCTGCGGCGGCCAGGGAATTCGTCGCAGCCAAGGTCAATGTCGTGGTCGGATTCCTTTGCACCGAGGCGATCGAGGCGGCGATGCCGATCCTCAGGGATGCCAACATTCCAGTCATTACCGTTGGCGTGCGAACCGAAAGCCTGACCGACCGCCGCGCCAAGACCGGCTGGCCGGTCTTTCGCCTCGGGCCACGCGGCGACGATGAGCGCAACGCCGTCGCCTCCACCCTCACCCATCTGTGGCAAGGCGAGTTGTTCGCGGTCATCGACGACGGCACCATCTATGGCCGCGAAATCGCCGAGACGTTGCGGGCGGCCGCGGAGCAGGCAGCGCTGAAACCGGTATTCGTCGACACGTTCCGGCCGCAGCTCGACAATCAGATCGGCATGATCGGCCGGCTGAAGAAGGCCGGCGCCACGCATGTATTTGCCGGCGGCGACGGCGACGACATAGCCATCATGGGCCGGGATGCCGCACAGCTCCAGGCCGGCATCGTCTTTGCCGGCGGGGAGAACCTCCGCACACCGACCGGCGACGTGCCCTATGCCGTGGGAACATTGATGATCGCACCGCCGGAATGGGCCGATGTCGCCGACCCCAAACTATTGTCGGCCTTTGCCACGCAGAAGGTCGTGCCCGACGGTTATACGCTGCCCGCCTACGCGGCGATCGAGATCGCCAAAACGGCGTCAACCTTGTCCGAGGGCTCGGGCAAGCCACTGACCGAGGCCCTGACCGGACAGGATTTCACCACTGCGATCGGGCAGATCCGCTTTGACGCAAAAGGCGACCTCAGCCAGAGCCCCTACCGCGTCTTCCGATTCGACGGCACGCGCTTTGCGCCTTTGGAAAGCAACTGATGTTTCGCACCGGCCCGCGCAACCTGATCACCGACGTTGCCGGACTGCGCGTCGGCAACGCGTCCGATGCCAAGCTGAAATCCGGCGTTACGACCGTGCTCTGCGACGAACCGACGGTGGCCGGCGTTCAGATCCTGGGCGGTGCGCCGGGCACCCGTGAGACCGACCTGCTCGAACCGCACAATTCGGTCGATGTGGTGCACGCCGTAGTGCTTTCGGGCGGTTCGGCTTTCGGCCTCGACGCTGCATCCGGCGTGCAGGCGGCGCTGCGCGAACGCGGCATCGGCCTGGAGGTCGGAGGCTTTCGCGTGCCGATCGTGCCGTCGGCGATCCTGTTCGACCTGCGCAATGGCGGCGACAAGGATTGGGGCCTTTATCCACCCTACCGCGAGCTTGGCTATGAAGCAGCGCAAAACGCCGCTGCCGATTTCGAGCTCGGCACCATTGGCGCCGGCACCGGTGCGCTGACTTCGGGGCTGAAGGGCGGCCTCGGCTCGGCTTCGACGCTGCTGGACAACGGCATCACCATCGGTGCGCTGGCCGGCGTCAATCCGACCGGGTCGGTGACAACAGGCCGAACCCGCCATTTCTGGGCAGCACCGTTCGAAATCGGCGACGAATTCGGCGGACTTGGTTATCCCTCGCCGATGCCGGGCGACGCGAAGCGTATCCTGCTGAAATACCGCGACAAGCACATGGGCAGACAGATGGAGACCGGCGGCAACACCACCATCGCCGTCATCGCCACGGACGCGGTTCTCACCAAGGCTGCCGCAAAGCGCCTGGCAATCTCGGCGCATGACGGCTTCGTGCGCGCCATCTGGCCCACCCACACGCCGGCCGATGGCGACCTGGTATTCGCGCTGGCAACCGGCACGAGCGGCATCGAACTCACCGCCGACGCGGCAATCGACCTCTATGCCGCAGCCGGCGCCACGATGGCGCGCGCCATCAGCCGCGGCGTGTTTGCCGCGACGCCGGCCGAAAACGATCTGTTTCCGGTCTGGTCATCGCGTTTGGGATAAACAGAGGCCCTCGATCATACTCGATCGGACTTTTCTTCCTCGAAGGTCACCGCGACATCGGAATTCGCGGACAGCCACACCTTGTTGCCGTCGACCTCGGCAATCAGGCTCACGGGAACATAATGGTGATGGCCCTTGTGAGTGCCCTGACCGCTATCGGCCTTGGTCAGCTTGATGCGCTGGCCGTCGACCTTGTCGACGGTGCCGACATGCACGCCATCGGCGCCGACGACTTCCATATGTTCACGAATTTTGCTGGTGTCGGTCATGGTGGTTCTCCATTGGGACTGCCGACATTAACAAATGAGGGGCCGATTGGATGCATCGGCTTTCGCACCGCACGACGTTTTGATTTCGTCGTGCTAGGGGATTGAAACGATCACGGGGGTGAAGACCCATGCGAATGCTATTTCTGTTTGCAGTTGCCCTGCTTGCACAGTTTGCGACCTCGATCGCCGCACGTGCCGGCGATGTCGCTGAACTTGAAATCCTCGGCTTCGCCAAGGACGGCAGTGTCTTCGCTTTCGAGGAATACGGCGTGCAGGATGGATCGGGCTTTCCCTATGCCAACCGCTACTACATCGACACCAGCACCGACAGCTTTCTCAAGGGCACGCCGATCCGGGTGCGGCTTGAGGACGAGAATGCCAAGCTCGACGCGGCGCCCCTTCAGGCCCGGCAAAAAGGTGAAGCCATCGTCAGTCAGGCCGAGCTGAGCGCCAACCGCGGCATGACAGCGGGTTTCAACCCGGTGACCGAACTTTCAGCCGATCCGCACCGGATGGCGGTCAACCCGCGCCCGATCTTCTCCCCGGTCGATCAGCCGCTCGAGTTCCGCCTCGATGAGCTGGGCATGAACAACACCGAAGGCTGCCAGAGCCAGGGCGAGATCAACGGTTTTCGCTTGCTGCGTATCGAGGCACAGGATGGTGGCACCACCAAGCTGCTGCACGAGGACAAGGCGGCACCGAAAAGCCGGGGCTGCCCGAACGGCTATCGCATTGGCGCCGTGCAAACCTTTTCAATGGACAGTCTCAGCGCCTATGCGGTGCTGATCGCGGTGCGCCAATACGGCTTCGAGGGGCCGGACTTTCGCTGGATCGCGGTGACCGGCCGCCTGTGACATCCCCTGTTCAAACTGCCAGGCGCAATCGCGCCCTGAATCGCCTTCGCCACGCGATGCCGGAACTTCGCATCGCGTTTTTCGGCGCCTTGTTGTGGGCGGTGACGATGGGTGCCAGCGCGCTCGTCAACTTGTTCTTGGACAACTGGGAGACCCCGGCGAAAATCCGCATTGTCACCCTCCTGTTTGCTGTGGGAGCTGCGCTGGCCTTTCCGATCGGCCTGTTTGCCGCGAAGCTGGTCTCGCAGGGCAGGCGCTGGGAAGTCGCCTTCGCAGCAGCCTTCGTGTGCCTTGCCGCAGCAACGGTCGGCCTGACCTCTGGGTTGTTTGCCCTGCAGTACCGCTCCTACTATGCCGAGTGGCATGCACCTGCGTTCACCCACACCTGGGCCCTCCAGTTCGTCTTCACGACCTTGATTGCGCTCTACCAGTTCGTGGTGCTGGGCATCCGGCTTTATTTTCCGCTTGGTTTCGTGGCCGTGTTTGCCGCGAGCGTCTGGTTTGCGCGCCAGCAGCGTTGAGCATTTTGCTCGCCTCTGTTAGGACGCGGGCAAACCTCTCGATACGTCAGGACTGACCGATGATCCCTCGCTATTCCCGGCCGGAAATGGTCGCCATCTGGTCGCCCGAAACCCGGTTTCGCATCTGGTTCGAAATCGAAGCCTATGCGTGCGATGCGCTGGCCGAACTCGGCGTCATCCCCAGGGAAGCGGCCAAAACCATCTGGGAAAAGGGCAGTGCTGCAAAATTCGATGTCGAGGCGATCGACGAGATCGAGCGCGTCACCAAGCACGACGTCATCGCCTTCCTGACCCATCTTGCCGAATTCGTCGGGCCGGACGCCCGTTTCATCCACCAGGGAATGACCTCGTCGGACGTGCTCGACACCTGCTTTGCCGTGCAGCTTTCCCGCGCCAGCGACATCCTGCTCGCCGACATCGATGGCCTGCTCGCAGCGCTCAAGCGCCGTGCGTTCGAGCACAAGGACACCGTCACCATCGGCCGCAGCCACGGCATCCATGCCGAGCCGACCACCTTTGGCGTCAAGCTGGCGCAGGCCTATGCCGAATTCTCGCGCTGCCGCGAGCGCCTGGTGCATGCGCGCGAAGACATTGCCACCTGCGCGATTTCGGGCGCGGTCGGCACCTTCGCCAACATCGACCCCTATGTCGAGGAACATGTGGCGGCAAAGCTCGGCCTGAAGCCCGAGCCGGTCTCGACGCAAGTGATCCCGCGCGACCGCCACGCCATGTTCTTCGCCACGCTAGGTGTCATCGCCTCATCGATTGAGCGGCTGTCGATCGAGATACGGCATCTGCAGCGCACCGAAGTGCTGGAAGCGGAAGAGTATTTTTCGCCGGGCCAGAAAGGCTCCTCGGCAATGCCGCACAAGCGCAACCCGGTGCTGACGGAAAACCTCACCGGCCTTGCCCGCATGGTGCGCTCCATGGCGCTGCCAGCAATGGAGAATGTGGCGCTCTGGCACGAGCGCGATATTTCGCACTCGTCGGTCGAGCGCATGATCGGGCCGGACGCCACGGTGACGCTCGATTTCGCGCTGTCACGGCTGACCAGCGTCGTCGACAAGCTGCTTGTCTATCCCGACAACATGCTGAAGAATATGAACAAGTTCCGCGGTCTCGTGCATTCGCAACGCGTCATGCTGGCACTGACGCAGGCCGGCCTGTCGCGAGAAGACTCCTACCGGCTGGTGCAGCGCAACGCCATGAAAGTGTGGGAGCAAGGCGCTGATTTTCTTGAAGAACTGCTTGCCGACAAGGAAGTGACCGCAGCGCTGCCGGAAGCTGAAATCCGCGAGAAATTCGACCTAGGCTATCACACCAAGCACGTCGACACTATTTTCAAACGGGTGTTCGGCGAAGCCTGAGACGCGTCCGAAATAAAAGAGGTCCGCTGGCCAGCCGGCGGACCTCTTTTTTGTTTGATGTTTCCGAGGCCGGTCAGGCCTTGCCGGGAACAGTCCTGATCACCGTACCCCACGGATCTTCGCGGGTAATCGGGCTGGTCACATTGTCTGAACGCATTTCGACCCAAGCCAGACCGGACCTGCTTGGATCGCGGCGACCGGCGCCCGAACTCCGCCAGGCGTTGGCGCCGATGTGGTGGTGGTAGCCGCCGGACGACAGGAACACCGCCTGGCCGCCATATTTGGCCACCGTGTCGAAGCCGAACTCCTGGTTCCACCAGGCCTCGGCGTCTTCCGGTCGGCCGACCCGCAGGTGGACATGGCCGATAATGCTGTTTTCCGGCGCTCCCTGCCAGCCGGCGTCACCCGTCGGCACTTCGGCAACGACCGACGGAATGTTCAATCGCTCTGTCGCCATGGCAATCTTGTCGCCATTCCACTTCCAGTCCTGCGGACGGCGGTCGGCATAGATCTCGATGCCGTTGCCTTCGGGGTCGGTCAGATACAGCGCTTCGCTGACCAGATGGTCGGAGGCACCCTCGATAGCGATCTTGTCGGCGATGGCATGGTTGATCCAGCGGCCGAGATCGGCGCGGCTGGGCAGCAGGAAGGCCGTGTGGAACAGGCCGGCGCTGCGCGGATCATCCGGCTTGGCAGAAGCATCGGCCTCGATGACCAGCAACGGACGGTTGGCTGCGCCCAGAGTGATCGCGCCTTCAGCACGGCTCAATTCCTGCAGGCCGACGACGCTGCGATAGTAGGCCGCGAGACTTTCAGCGTCGCGCGCTTTCAAGCCAACTCGGGCAACGCTGACCGGCGTGGTGGCGGCAAAGGGCAGTTCACTCATCAAATGCTCCGATCGACCGGCCTGCGGTGAAGCTCCCAAGGCAAGAAGCCCCGCACCGCCAATCATCATACGTCGTGTCAGTTCCAAAAGTGAGGGCTTCCGCACACGGCTGTTTCTTTTCCTGGCCACCTTTCGTCCATCGGTATCGTTCACACAAGACGCGAAGAAGCGAACATCCTGTTCACTATTGTGATCAAGAGCCCTGTTCATGACCCGTTGCACGAAGCGACTTGGCTCGCTATTTCAGGCGCCATGAAGGTCAAGGAAGCAGATATTCTCATCGTGCCGGGCTACACCAATTCCGGGCCCGACCATTGGCAGAGCCGCTGGCAATCGAAGCTGTCGACGGCGCGCAGGGTCGAGCAGGCCGAGTGGTCGAAGCCGGTGCGCGACGACTGGACAGCCAGCGTAGCCAAGGCGGTCAACGAAGCCGAGAAGCCGGTCGTGCTGGTCGCGCACTCGCTCGGCGTGGCCACGGCCGTGCAAGCCATCCCGCAGTTCCGCAAGCCGGTTGCCGGGGCCTTCTTCGTGGCGCCGCCCGATGTCGCCAATCCCGAGATCAGGCCGAGGCACCTGATGACCTTCGGCCCCTACCCGCGCGAGCCGCTGCCCTTTCCGTCCATCGTGATCGCCAGCCGCAACGATCCGTTCTGCGCCTTCGATGTCGCCGAGGACATTGCCGGAGCGTGGGGTTCGCTGTTCGTCGATGCCGGCCCGACCGGTCACCTCAACGCGGATTCGGGCTTTGGTCCCTGGCCCGAAGGCTCGATGACCTTCGCCAAATTCCTGACGGACCTGTAATACGTCGCTGTCAAAGCTTCCGCACGGACTCGCCCGGATAGGCCCAGGTGTGCTTGTGTGAACAATAATTTAATGCACACGGGTAAGATCTTCGGTGACGGCACGCTCTGTTCACCTGGAAGATTATTCTCGTGCGCTAAACGGGCAATTTTCCAAGAAAAAAGGCCATACTTGCGCAAGGATGCTTCACTCGAATTGTTGAGAGGTGTCGCGGCACTCATTGTTCTGAATGGGCACTGTTTGCGTGCTTTTGCGCCGTTGGCGATAGGAGAGGGAGACAAGGCGGCGCAATCGCTCAAGACAAGTCCGGCTTTCATCGCCTTCAATGGCGGCTCCGCCGTCTACTTGTTTTTCGTGCTCTCTTCCTATGTGCTTGTGAAGCGTTATTTTCAGACCCGCGAGGCGCAAGACCTGTGGCTGGGTGCCATAAAACGTTTGCCTCGTCTGGCTGGACCCGTGCTTGTCGTGGTTCTCTTGTCCTGTGTCCTCTTCAAGCTCGACCTGTATTTCTTCGAGGATGCGGCGGCGGTCACCCAATCTGAGTGGCTCGGCAGATTCGGCAATGCTCCAAAGGTGCTGTCGCGGGAGACAGCGAGTTTCTCCGACGCGTTCCTGCAAGGGGCCTGGCGGACGTTCATTTACGGCGACAAATATTATGACAGCAGCCTGTGGACCATGACGGTCGAGTTCTGGGGCAGCATGCTGACCTTCGCACTCGCCCCGATCGTCTTTTTCTTCCATGGCCGCGGGACGCTGGTATCCTGGTTTTGCATAGCGACAGGCGCATTCCTGGCGGTACAAGTCAGCTACTTCCTTTGTGCCTTTCCGGCCAGCCTCCTGCTCTATCCGCTTCTCGCCATGGGATTTCGTCCGAATCCCTGGGTGAGAGGCGCCATGGCGATGATTTCCCTGGCGCTGCTGGGTTATGCGGGGGATGCGGTAGGCATATATCGGCCCTTTGCACTGCTTGAGGCTATGGTGTCCGATGATGTAGGCCTGCGGCAATCCTGCGTGGTCATTCCAGCCAGCATCATGTTGGTCTATGCCGTGCTGAGTACGGATGAGCCGCCGTCATGGTCTTCGGGCAAGGCGGCACGTTTCCTGGGCGATCTGTCCTTTCCACTCTATCTCGTGCATGTACCCCTCATCTGCTCGCTCGGGTCATGGGTCCTGCTGGCCAGCGGCTCCGCCGCGCTCGGCGCCGCCGCCGCTATACTGGGTTCGATCCTCGCGGCATTGCCGCTGATGGCCTTCAACAATTGGTGGGTCCGTGCACTCGGCGACCTGTTCAACAAATTCAGACGCAACACACCGGCCGCGGCGATGACCGCGGCAGCGCGGGCCTGACGACACGATGCTGCAGCGACAATTGGGCTTGTAGCGACAATTGGTCCGTTCGGGTTCAGGACCCGATCGAATCCCTGACGCTGTTGATCAGGGCTTTTGCACCGAGTCCGATCAGCGCGTGTTCCGATCCCATGGCCAGCAGCCGGTAGCCCATCGATACGACACGACCGGCAATTGTCGGGTCGACAACATAGATCGCCGCATATTTGCCGGCCTTGCGGGTGCGCTCGGCGACCGACGCCACTGTCTCCATCATGCTTTCCAGTGTGGAATCGACCGTGGCGCCATTGCTCCAGGCGATCGAGAAATCCGATGGGCCGAGGAAGATGCCGTCGATGCCAGGCGTGTCGAGAATGCCATCGAGCGCATCGAGGGCGGCGCGCGTTTCGACCATGGCGAAGGCCAGCACGCGCTGGTTGGTGTCGCGCAGCCATTCGGCCTGGTCGCCCTTGCCGTGGCGTGGAAAGGCGTAGGTCGGGCCCCAGGAACGCTCGCCGACCGGCGGGTATTTCATGGCGGCGGCGAACAGTTTGGCGTCAGCCACCGAATTCACCATCGGCGCAATGACCGCCTCGGCGCCAAAATCGAGCGCACGGCTCGCCATGTCGAAACGTCCGACCGGAATGCGCACCAGCGCCGGCTTTCCGGCAGCGAGCACCGGCACCAGCCCACGCAGCACGCTATCCTCGTGATGGCCGCCATGCTGCATGTCGAGCGTGACGGCATCAAAGCCCTGCTTGGCGACGATTTCGACGGTCAGGGCATCCGGCACGCCGGACCATGCGGTGAACAGCGTTTCATCGGCTGCAAGACGGGACTTCAGGGACATCTAATCGCTTCCTTGTTAACGACAGCAGTTTCAGCCGGAAACCGCGGCAAAGGCAAAGAAAAACCGCCCGGGTGGGCCGGGCGGTCGATTGGTCCAGTCATTCTTTGGTCTGTCGCAGGTTCTCTGTCGCAAAGCCGTTGGCCACTTTTGCGGAACCTGCTTCGGCCGGATCAGGTGTTCTTGATCTCTTCGATCGCCTGCGCCATCAACTCGTCCATGGTGCGGCGGATCTGATGGTCCGACTGGTCTACGCCGGCCGCATCGAAATCCTTGCGGATCTTGCGGAACACGTCGTGATCGCCGGCTTCCTCGATATCGGAAACAACCACTTCCCTGGCATAAGCGTCGGCGTCGGTGCCGGACTTTCCAAGCTTTTCGGCGGCCCACAGGCCGAGCGCCTTGTTGCGGCGCGCCGAGGCCTTGAACCGAAGCTCCTCGTCGAAAGCAAATTTGCGCTCGAAGCCCTCTTCGCGGTCTTTCATGCTGCTCATGGCGTCCCTCCGGGTCAAATTCGATTCGTTGGCGGTGGATATGTGTGTTGCCAAAGCACAAACCAAAAGGTCGCGGGCCGGTCAATACGCTTCGTCGCATGCTGCGCTGCGGCATTTCGGTCCCGAAAGCGGTTGATTGGAAGGATTTGCCGATTGAGCAAACGATGTGATTGGGATAGACCCGGCATTGAACCCTACCGTAAGCCGCACTATTTCAGGCAGACGGACAGGAAATGGCCAATTGCCGCCTGTCCGGAACCCCAGAGAAAAAATCAGATGAAAAATCGCCGCCGCATTTATGAAGGCAAGGCCAAGATCCTCTATGAGGGACCCGAGCCGGGTACGCTCATCCAGTTCTTCAAGGACGACGCCACCGCGTTCAACAAGAAGAAACATGAAGTCGTCGACGGCAAGGGCGTGCTCAACAACCGTATTTCGGAGCACATCTTCAACCACCTCAACCGCATGGGCATCCCGACCCACTTCATCCGCCGGCTCAACATGCGCGAGCAGCTGATCAAGGAGGTCGAGATCATCCCGCTCGAGGTGGTCGTGCGCAACGTCGCCGCCGGTTCGCTGTCCAAGCGCCTCGGTATCGATGAAGGCACCGTTCTGCCGCGCTCGATCATCGAATTCTATTACAAGGCCGACGCGCTCGACGATCCGATGGTGTCGGAAGAGCACATCACCGCGTTCGGCTGGGCGAGCCCGCAGGAGATCGACGACGTCATGGCGCTGGCCATCCGCGTCAACGACTTCCTCTCCGGCCTGTTCATGGGCGTCGGCATCCAGCTCGTCGATTTCAAGATCGAATGCGGCCGTCTGTTCGAGGGCGACATGATGCGCATTGTCGTCGCCGACGAGATTTCGCCGGATTCCTGCCGCCTGTGGGACGTGGCGACGCATGACAAGCTCGACAAGGATCGTTTCCGCCGCGACATGGGCGGCCTCGTCGAAGCCTACCAGGAAGTTGCCCGCCGCCTCGGCATCATGAACGAGAACGAGCCGCCGCGCCCCACCGGCCCGGTGCTTGTCGCCTCGACCGACGGCCTCAAAGGCAAGCCGCACTGAATAGCGGCTTGCAACCCGATAGTCAGAACAGGAGCATGTCCAGCGTGATCAAGGCCCGCATTACCGTCACACTCAAGAACGGCGTGCTTGACCCGCAAGGCAAGGCGATCGAACACGCCCTGTCGGGCCTGGGTTTTGGCGGCGTCGGCGCGGTGCGGCAGGGCAAGGTGTTCGACGTCGAGCTGGCGGAAAGCGACAAGGCCAAAGCCGAGGCGGACCTCAAGGCGATGTGCGATAAGCTGCTGGCGAACACGGTGATTGAGAATTATAGTGTAGCGATTACCTGAGGTTGCGCCGGAGGCACTATGCCGGAAGTCACGAATGAGCTGATGTACGAGCTTCTTAAGCGCGTGCATCATGAAATTGGTGAACTTCGTCAGGATGGTTCCGAGACGAAGCGGGAATTGAATGTGATGCGGGGTCACATGGTGGCGACGCAAAGCGATATCCATAACATTTATGGCATTCTCGCCCGTCAGGACGAGCGCCTCGAACGCATAGAACGACGCCTCGACTTACGCGAACTCGCCGAAAACCAAAGGCCTTTCGAACCGAAATGAAATCAGCTGTCGTCCTTCTGCCTGGCCTCAACCGCGACCGTGACATGATCGCGGCGCTGACCAAGATTTCGGGAAAGCCGCCGATCACTGTCTGGCAGACCGACACCGAAATCCCCGATGTCGACCTGATCGCCATTCCGGGCGGCTTCTCCTTCGGCGATTATCTGCGCTGCGGCGCGATCGCGGCGCGCATGCCGGTCATGCGGGCGGTGGCCGAAAAGGCAGCCGCGGGCGTGACAGTCATCGGCGTTTGCAACGGTTTCCAGATCCTGGTCGAGGCCGGCCTGCTGCCGGGCGCCTTGATGCGCAACACATCGCTGAAATTCGTCTGCCGGCAAGTGAAGCTTGAGATCACCAATGCCAACACGATGTTCACCCGCCGCTACCAGCCAGGCCAGATCATCCGCACGCCGGTTGCGCATCATGACGGCAATTATTTCGCCGACGCCGACACACTCGCCCGTCTCGAAGGCGAAGGCCAGGTGGTGTTCCGCTATGCGGACGGCACCAATCCCAACGGCTCGATCAACGACATTGCCGGCATCATCAACGACCGCGGCAATGTGCTCGGCCTGATGCCGCACCCGGAAAACCTGATCGAAGCAGCCCATGGCGGTACCGACGGCCGGGGACTGTTCGAAAGTGCGCTTGGCATCGCCGCCTGACCTCTTCGAGGCAAGCGTCTTGAAAACATCCGGACATTCCTGTCTCTTTGTCGAGGCAAGTCCAGTTCATGGGGGAGAAAAACGGTCATGAAACTCTATTCGCGGCCGTTGTCGCCCTACTCGTCGATCGTGCGGGCGCTGGCCTACATCAAGGACGTGCCGCTCAAGATCATCGCGCCACCGCCCGGCTTTCCCATCCCGGAAGGATTTCGCGCCATCTCGCCGATGAACCGGATTCCGGTGCTGATCACCGGCTCAGGCGAAACGATCGTCGAATCGGTGGTCATCGCCGAGTATCTCGAAGAGCGATTTCCGGAACCGGCACTGCTGCCGCCCGATTCCAAGGACCGCGCGCTGGTGCGCATGTTCGCCCGCATCACCGATCTCGATGTGCTGACCCCGATGATGAAGCTTTTCGAGCTTCATTCCATGCCGAAGCGAAACAGTGCCGAGATCGACGCCCAGTTCATCCGGCTGCACCACGGGCTGGCAGCGATCGAGGAGCGCATGGCGCACGGGCCCTTCGCGCTCGGTGACGATATCAGTTTCGCCGATGCCTGGCTGACGCCGACGCGGTTCATCTTCAACAATTTCCGCGCCATGACAGGCCGCCGCGACCTGCTCGACGCCTACCCGAAATTCGACGCCTATGAGCAGATCGCCTCGCAGCACCCGGCATTGTCGCGGGTGTGGGGCGAGATGACCGACGGCCAGAAGATATTTCTGTCCGAGCTTGAGATGGGTGCCGCTTGACCAGGAGCAAGGCGATCGCGCTGGTTGCCGCGGCGGCTTTCGCTCTCACATCCTGCCAATCGACCCCGAAGAGCACGCCTGTGCCCTCGGGCAAGAGTGCAGCGCTGCTGGCCATGGAACAGGTGGCGATATCGGCCCATAAATGCTGGATCGCCAGCAAGGACCCAGCCTTCAAACAATATCAGATGGCCAATGAACTGAATTCGTTCAGCGGCACGCCGCGTTTCCTGCTGGTGCCGGCCAAACACTATGGCGGCAAACCGTTGCTGGTGGTCCAGGCGCAAGGCAATTCAAGCCGCGTCGATGTGTTCGGGCCGCTGATGAACAATCCGCTCGGTGCCCGTATCGGATCGGACATCGCCCGCTGGCAAGCCGGCAATCCGGCCTGCGCCGCGACCGCCTAGCCCATGGGCCGCTTTCTGCAGATGACGGGGCTGGCCATCGGCCTGGCCGGGCTCGTCCTGCAGTTCTGCATCAGCATTCCGGCGTCGATGGAGGCAGGCCGCAGCCTGCTCGGCTCCATCGTTTTCGTTTTCAGCTTCTTCACCATCCTGACCAACATCGGCGCGGTGCTGGTGTATGCGTCGCTGCTGTCGCCCGCCGGCTATGCGTGGTTGCCGGCCTTTGCCGGAACACGCATACGGGCCGGCGTTGCCGTTTCAATCGCGTTGGTCTTCATCATCTACGCCGCGGTGCTGGCACAGCTCTGGCAGCCGCAGGGACTGTTCCTGCTCTGCGACGTCCTTCTGCACTATGTGACGCCGGTGCTGTTCGTGTTGTGGTGGCTGACATCAGGCGCCGACGGTCGGACGCGTTGGAGCGACATCTCCTGGTGGGTGCTCTATCCCGTCGCCTATCTGATCTATGCGCTGATGCGGGCGCCGTTTGCAGGCGAGGTGCCCTACCCGTTCCTGGACGTCGCCAGGAACGGCCCGGCCAGCGTTGCCATCTCGGCGGCCGCCATCACCGGACTTTTTCTCGTGCTGTGCGTGGTTGCCGTCCTTGCGGACCATAACATTGCGCGCACCCGGCTATTGAGCGTCCGCTAGAGCGGCCGTGCATGTGGGACCTTTGCGACGCAAGCGATTCCGCTTGGCTGCAAAATGCCTTGGCTTTCAGTCCCAGAAGGGCCTGATACCCTCGCGGTGGGCATCGCAGCGCGAGACCCCGATATCCTTGAGTTGGTCATCAGTCATTTCCAGAAGCGCCAGCCTGCTGCGCCGACGCTCCAGCAGATGGCCGATCCATCTCGCCAGCGACCTGGCCAAGCGCACCAGACGGGTGACAAAGCCACTTTGGCTCGATGGGCGTGCCGATTGACCTGATAGTTCGACTCTCGAAGAGCGGATTGTAGCGATTGTGCTCATTTTCTATCTACCCGAATTCCAAATTGCATCCCTTTTTTGCGCAATTCCGATATGTATTGACTCACAATTCGGCGCAATATAGAAAATTGTCACCATGACAAATTGGCTTCCAGATCTCACTGCCGGCTCCGGCCCGCTGTATCAGCGCCTGGCGGATTCAATCGAAACGGATATCGATCGGGGTGTGATCGAAGCCGGAGCAAAGCTGCCGCCGCAACGCGACCTCGCCTACGACATCGGCACCACGGTCGGCACGGTCGGCCGGGCCTATCAATTGCTGCGCGAGCGCGGGCTGGTGAGCGGCGAAGTCGGGCGTGGAACCTATGTACTCGGTCAGCGCGCCGACGGCGCAAAACCGAACCTGCCGGCGCCGGTCAGCAGTGGCGAAGGCACTCGCCATATCGATGCACCGCGCGGCAAATTGCGTTTCGACAGCACGGCAGCGCCAGACATCGGCCAGGGTGCTGATATCGCCGACATCCTGTCGCGCACGACGCAGGACCACCCGC
The DNA here is from genome assembly GCF_040323315.1 of Mesorhizobium sp. M0047. NCBI lineage: Bacteria > Pseudomonadati > Pseudomonadota > Alphaproteobacteria > Hyphomicrobiales > Phyllobacteriaceae > Mesorhizobium > Mesorhizobium sp. M0047. The sequence continues at coordinate 134,577 of NZ_JAMYUW010000010.1, forward strand.
ATGAGATTTCAAGCTATACTAGGGATTTCCCCGACCGCTGGTACGAAGCCGGCGCACGCTGGCTATCGCGCAATTCGTTCAGACCTAATGCCGAGACTATCGTCCCCACGCTCGGCACCCACGCCGCGGTAATGGCGGCGATCGCGGCGCTCACCACCCCTGGCGACTATGTCGCCTTCGAGCACCTCACCTACTCGCAGATTTCCCGCAGCGCCGGCCTGATCGGCCGACGCACCGCACTGGTGGCATCGGACGACGAAGGTATCGACCCCCAGGATTTCGAGCGCGTCTGCGCGCAAAAGCATCCCAGGATGATCTTCCTGATGCCGACGGCGCAGAATCCGACGCTGGCGACCTTGTCGGCGGCGCGCCGCGAGGCAATTGCGCGTGTCGCGCGCGAATACAATGTCATCCTCGTCGAGGACGATCTCTACGGCAATTTGACCGACGACCCGACACCGTTGCTGGCCGAATATGCCCCTGAGCGCACCATCGTGGCGGGTGGCCTGTCCAAGTCGGTCGCGGCCGGCGTGCGCGGCGGCTGGCTTTCCTGCCCGCCTGCCTATCGCCATCGTATCCGCGTCGCCCACAAGATGATGACCGGCGGCATGCCTTTCCTGCTGGCCGAGGTGAATACAAGGCTCGTGCTGTCTGGCCAGGCGGATGAGATACGCAAGCGCAGCATCGGCGAAATCCGCGCCCGCATCGCGATCGTGCGAGAGACTTTGGCCGGCTTCGCGTTCAAGGCACACGACAGGGTGCCTTTTGTCTGGATGACCCTACCCGATCCCTGGCTTTCCGGCACCTTCAAGAACGCCTGCCTCGAACATGGCGTGCTGATCGACGACGAGGACGAGTTCAAGGCCGGCCGTTCCGAGCAGGTTTTCCACGGCGTCCGCTTCGGCATTTCGCAGCCACGGCAGCGCAAGGACATCGCCGAGGGAGTCGCGGTGATCCGGCGACTTCTCGATGAAGGCCGTGCCGGCTACGACAGCTTCTCCTGACACCCTGTGGTTTTGTCCGGTTTTCCGTCGTTTTTCGTCGAACCATGGGTGTATCGGCCTTAAAGCTTGCGATAAGACGGGACTCAAAATCCCAACGCGCCCCGGATAAAAATCGCTGCCCATGACCATTTCCAATTCCGTGCCGATCACCCCTGATCTTATCGCCGCGCACGGGCTGAAGCCCGACGAGTATCAGCGCATTCTCGATCTTGTCGGGCGCGAACCGAGCTTCACCGAACTCGGCATCTTCTCGGCGATGTGGAATGAGCATTGTTCGTACAAATCGTCGAAGAAGTGGCTGCGCACGCTGCCGACCACGGGCCCGCAGGTCATCCAGGGCCCAGGCGAGAATGCCGGCGTGGTCGACATCGGCGACGGCGACTGCGTCGTCTTCAAGATGGAGAGCCACAACCACCCGTCCTACATCGAGCCCTATCAGGGTGCGGCGACCGGCGTCGGCGGGATATTGCGCGACGTCTTCACCATGGGCGCGAGGCCGATCGCTGCGATGAATGCACTGCGCTTCGGCGCGCCTGACCACCCCAAGACCAGGCATCTCGTTTCGGGCGTGGTTTCCGGGGTCGGCGGCTATGGCAACGCCTTCGGCGTGCCGACGGTCGGCGGCGAGGTCAATTTCGATGCCCGCTACAACGGCAACATCCTGGTCAACGCTTTTGCGGCAGGCATTGCCAAGACGGATGCGATCTTCCTGTCGGAAGCAAAGGGCGTCGGCCTGCCTGTCGTCTATCTCGGCGCCAAGACCGGCCGCGACGGCGTCGGCGGCGCCACCATGGCTTCGGCTGAATTCGACGACAAGATCGACGAGAAGCGCCCGACCGTGCAGGTCGGCGATCCCTTCACCGAAAAGTGCCTGCTGGAGGCTTGCCTCGAACTGATGGCCTCGGGCGCCGTGATCGCCATCCAGGACATGGGTGCCGCCGGTCTGACCTGCTCGGCGGTCGAGATGGGCGCCAAAGGCGACCTCGGCATCGAGCTCGATCTCGACAAGGTGCCGGTGCGTGAAGAGCGCATGAGCGCCTATGAAATGATGCTTTCGGAAAGCCAGGAGCGCATGCTGATGGTGCTGCGCCCCGAAAAGGAACAGGAAGCCGAGGCGATCTTCCACAAATGGGGGCTCGACTTCGCCATCGTCGGCAGGACCACCGACGATCTGCGTTTTCGCGTGCTGCACCAAGGGGATCAGGTCGCCGACCTGCCGATCAAGGATCTCGGCGACAAAGCACCGGAATATGACCGGCCGTGGATCGAGCCGAAGAAGCCGGCGCCGCTGGCCGCCGATGACGTGCCGCAAGCCGATGTGGCCGATGCGCTGTTGAAGCTGCTTGGCGGACCGGATCTTTCCTCGCGCCGTTGGGTCTGGGAGCAATACGACACGCTGATCCAGGGCAATTCGCTGCAGCTTCCCGGCGGCGATGCCGGTGTGGTGCGCGTCGATGGCCATCCCACCAAGGCGCTCGCTTTTTCGTCGGACGTGACGCCGCGCTATTGCGAGGCCGACCCTTATGAGGGCGGCAAGCAGGCGGTGGCCGAATGCTGGCGCAATTTGACCGCCACCGGCGCCCTGCCGCTGGCTGCCACCGACAATCTCAATTTCGGCAACCCGGAGCGGCCCGAGATCATGGGCCAGCTGGTCGGCGCGGTGAAAGGCATCGGCGAGGCCTGCCGCGCACTCGGCTTCCCGATCGTCTCCGGCAATGTCTCGCTCTACAACGAAACCAACGGCCAGGGCATTTTGCCGACGCCGACAATCGGCGGCGTCGGTCTGATCGCCGACTGGTCGAAGATGGTGCGGACCGGCTTTGCCGCGCAAGGCCAGATGATCCTGCTGGTCGGCGCGCCGGACTCCTGGGGAACACATCTCGGCCAGTCGGTCTATTTCAGGGACATCCACGGCCGCACCGATGGCCCGCCCCCGCCGGTCGATCTAGACCATGAAAAACGCGTCGGTGACCATGTGCGCGCTCTGATCGCATCCGGCATCGTCACGGCGGCCCATGACGTGTCCGATGGCGGTATCGCGGTGGCTTTGGCCGAAATGGCGATGGCCTCCGGCATGGGCGCGACCGTTCCCGGGCTTGTCGGCACCGATCCCATTCCGGTGTGGTTCGGCGAGGATCAGGGCCGTTATCTGCTGACGCTGTCGATCGACCCGCACGGCGATGAATGGGACGCCATCCGCAAGCAGCAGGGCGAACTCGGCATCTTCGCGCCGTGGATCGGCTCTACCGGCGGCAGCGCGCTGAAGCTTGGTGAGGCGCGGGCAATCCCGGTCAGCGAACTGACCGGGGCGCACGAGGGCTGGTTCCCGCGCTTCATGGGTCAGGCCAGTTGACCGGAGCATGATCCCGAAAAGTGGAAACCGTTTTCGCGGACAAACGGAAAACCGAATTTGTCCAGAGATCATGCTCAACCACAGAAACTGGCTGCCCGGGCGCTGCTTGCAGTCGTCTTCTGGCCGTCGCTGTTCTTCTTCTGGTTCCTCGGGCCGTTCGTCTTCTTCCTGCTGTCGACGACCTCAAGCGAGGTTTGCGCCCGGCTGGAAACGCGCGCGCAGTTTCTTGCCGCGGCCAACGGCGCCATCCCGATGCTCATCGCGCAGAACCTCATCTACGCGATTCCGATCGTCTGCCTGGTGCTTTGGGGCCGCCTTTTCCCGGATCCGAAACGGGCAAGACATATCGTCACCTGCATCAAGCTTTTCGCTTGCGCCGTGGTCATAGGGGCGCTGTGGGAGTACGGCTCTTCGCTCGTCTGCGACGGTTATGGTCAACCGTTCTTCTCGCCAGCCTGGCAGATGACGAGTTATCTCCCCATAATCAGCCTGATTATCAACATTCCCCTCTATGTGCGGCTTTCAGCCTTGGCCGTGCTTTTTCGACACGTGAGGACGTCGCCGAGGATGAAGCAAGCCCACGGGCCTAACTCTTCCCTGATGTTCCCGGATCGTCTTGCCCTTGATGGGACAGAACGGCTTCAATCCGGACCGGAAAGGCTTTAGTCTCGCCCGACTCTCATCTAATGGCCGGCTACCGGCCGCTCGAAACAGGATTCTGCCATGGCAATGGATGCCCGCGACATCGAAAAACTGATCAAGGACGGCATTCCGGACGCCAAGGTGACGATTCGCGATCTCGCCGGCGACGGCGACCATTATGCGGCCGAGGTGGTGGCCGAGAGTTTTCGGGGAAAAACCCGCGTGCAGCAGCACCAGATGGTCTACGACGCGCTGAAGGGCAATATGGGCGGCGTGCTGCACGCGCTGGCGCTGCAGACCAGCGTTCCCGACTGACCGCAGACGAAAACAATCGCAACCACAGTATCGAGGAAACTGCTTGGCCCAACACAGCCCATCCTTTGCGCCATTTCAGCCACGGCACGGCTAAAGTCTTGTTTCGAGCAATCGTTGGGTTTATTTGAATGGAAATGTTTCGAGCCTGACTCCCACAGGCGGGAAAGGATATTCAATGAGCGGCATCAACGACTACATCGACAACGAAGTGAAGGGCAACGACGTCGTCCTTTTCATGAAGGGCACGCCAGGTTTCCCTCAATGCGGGTTTTCCGGCCAGGTCGTCCAGATTCTTGACTATATCGGCGCGGACTACAAAGGCGTGAATGTTCTGGACTCCGCCGAACTGCGCCAAGGCATCAAGGAATATTCCAACTGGCCGACGATCCCGCAGCTTTACGTCAAGGGCGAATTCGTGGGCGGCTGCGATATCGTGCGTGAGATGTTCCAGGCGGGCGAACTTCAGACATTCCTTGTCGAAAAGGGTGTCAGCGTCAAAGGCGCCGCCTGACTCTTGTTTTCGTGCATGTCGGCCGCCTAACCGCCGCACACATGCATGAAACGCCAGGGCACCCTCGGCAATTTTCATGTCCTGAACTCAGGACCAAGACGAGCCAATGCGCCGGCCCGCCGGCGCATTTTCGTTTGAACGATCGGACTTGCCGTGGATCAGCAAAAGTCAGCGCCGCAACCGGCAAGCAAACTGCCCATTCCTCGCTGGGAATTCATCGCGCTGTGCGCCGCGCTGATGGCGCTGAACTCGCTGGCCATCGACATCATGCTGCCCGCACTGCAGCAGATCGGCGCCTCGCTTGGCGTCGAGAACGAAAACCACCGGCAATATGTGATCACCGCCTATATTCTGGGCTTCGGTGGCGGCCAGCTGTTCTTCGGGCCGATCTCGGATCGCTTCGGCCGTCGCGCGCCGCTGGTCGCTGGGCTGGTGGTCTATGTTGCCGCGGCTGCGGCGGCCGCCGTTGCACCGAGTTTTGAAACATTGCTCTTGTGCCGGGCCGTGCAAGGCATTGGTGCTGCCGCGACGCGCGTCATCGCCGTCTCGATCGTGCGCGATACGTTCGATGGCCGACGCATGGCCGAAGTGATGTCGCTCATCTTCATGGTGTTCATGGCGATACCGGTCATTGCCCCCGGCATCGGCCAGTTCATCATGCTGTTAGCGACATGGCACTGGATCTTCGTCACCATGGCCGTCGGTGCGCTCATTGTCTCGGCCTGGTCGCTGCTGCGCCTGCCCGAAACATTGCATCCCGAACATCGCCGGCTGATGACCGTCAACTCCATTGTCGGCGGGTTTCGCATCGTGCTCACCAACCGCGTTGCAATCTGCTATGCCTTCGCCAGCACCTTCATTTTCGGCGCCATGTTCGGCTTCATCGCTTCGGCGCAGCAGATCTATGTCGACATATTCAATGTCGGCGAGATGTTCCCGGTCATCTTCGCCGGGGTTGCGGGCGTGCTTGCTTTCTCCAACTTCCTGAACTCGCGCCTTGTCGGCCGTATCGGCATGCGCCGCCTGTCGCAGAGCGCGCTGCTGTTGTTCCTGGTCATCAGCCTTGCTTGGCTGGTCATTTCGCTGGAAATGAAGATGCCGCTCTGGCTGTTCATCACCTTCTTTGCCTGCGCCATGCTACCGTTCGGCGCCCTCGGCGCGAATTTCAACGCGCTGGCCATGGAGCCGCTCGGCCAACTGGCGGGCACGGCGTCATCCATCCTGGGTTTCATGCAGACTTTTTTGGGCGGCATTCTCGGCACGCTGATCGGCCAGGCGTTCAACGGCACGGTGACCCCGCTGGCCGCCGGCTTCTGCAGCGTCTCGGTGGCAGCGCTGCTGATGATTTTCATCGCCGAGCGCGGCAAGATGTTCCAGCCGCAGAACCCGCCCGTCTCTGGGCACATCACCGACTTGCATTAGGACGCCCCCTCAAGGGCTGCCGTGAAGCGAGGGGCAAGCATACGCCCCGCGATGGCTTCGCCCATGCTGTCCGAAAAGGGCAATGGCAGGGCGTCGTCGAGTGCCCTGAGGATTGAAGCCACGAAGGCCCGGCTGAGCTGGGCATCGGTCCCCAGATCGGAATAGGTGGCGCGAGGCTTGCCAATCAGTGTGCCGTTGCGACGAAGCGAGAACCGCAGCGTCAGGGACATGCCGGCGGTTCCGGGCGGCGGCTTCCAACAGGCATAGATTGCGTCGGACATCTCTTTTATCGTGTCGACGGGATCGGGACTGCGACAGGTGCGCTCTTGCGATCTTGCTTCGTTGGAGCTGGCAAACAAGGCGGCGGCAAGTGCCGCCGCGACAATTGCGAACCGAGGTTTCATTCGAGAGCCTCCGGATTTGCGTGAGATTGCACCGCTCCTTCAGCCGGACACCGCCGGTTCGGACACTGGCCGCAGGATTGATCCTATTGCGCCCAGAGTTCGCGGCGCAATTCCTGCCAGCTTTCCAGATCGGGCGCGACAAGCAGGCCGCCGCCGAGATGCGAGGGCAGATAGGCGCTGCCGTCGAAGCGCGCGGCATGACCACCGGCTTCGGCATGGATCAGCACACCGGCCAGATGGTCCCACGGCATCAGCTTGTTATAGACGACGAAGTGGGCATGGCCGCTGGCCAGCAGGCGGTATTCGTGCGCCGCGCAGCGATAGGCGAATTGCGACAGGATCTTCGTCTGGTTGCGCGCCAGCCGCGACCGCTCGGGCTCGGACATATACTGCCAGGAGACCGAGCCTGTCATTTCCGAGATCGGCGCGGGTGCCGCGACATGGACCTTGTCGATGCTGCCATGCGCATGCCGGATATGGCTGCCGGCGCCTTTGGCACCGATCAGCCAGTCCTTGCCGACGGGATCGTGGATGATGCCGGCAACGGTCTCGCCCTTGACCACGACAGCCAGCATGACGCCGAACAAGGGCACGCCGGAGGCGAAGTTGAAAGTGCCATCCACCGGGTCGATGACGAACGCCAGATCGGCATCAACCAGGCCATCAAGCAGTGCCGGATTGTCGGAACAGGCCTCCTCGCCGACGACCATCGCCTGGGGATAACGCTCGCGCAGCCGCGCGGTGATGAGCCGCTCGGCATCGACGTCGGCTTCCGTCACCAGGTCGGCGGCAGAGGTCTTCTGGCGGATGTCGCCCTCGCCCAGCCGGCGAAAGCGAGGCATGATTTCGGCTTTCGCGGCGTCGGATAGAAGGCCAGCGAGCCAGTCGATCGCAGTATCGTCAAATGTCATCGGCTTGCCTTGTGCCGACGGTCTCATTGAGCGCCGCGAAATCGAACAGCTTTCTGTCGAGCAAATGCGATGGCCTGCTGTTCGACAGCGCGCGCAGCATCGTGTCCTTGCGGCCGGGCATGCGCTTTTCCAGGTCCTCGAGCATGGCCTTCATGGCGTTGCGCTGGAGACCTTCCTGGCTGCCGCAGAGATCGCAGGGAATGATCGGGAATCGCATCGCGGCAGCGAATTTTTCGAGGTCGCCCTCGGCGCAATAGCTCAGCGGCCGCAGCACCATGACGTCGCCGTCGTCGTTGAGCAGCTTTGGCGGCATGGCGGCGAGACGGCCGCCATGGAACAGGTTCATGAAGAATGTCTCGAGAATGTCCTCGCGATGGTGGCCGAGCACCAGCGCCGAGCACTCCTCTTCGCGCGCAATGCGGTAGAGATGGCCGCGCCTGAGACGCGAACACAGCGAGCAATAGGTGCTGCCCTGAGGCAGCTTGTCGGTGACGACGGAATAGGTGTCCTGATATTCGATCCGGTGCGCAATGCCGTATCTGTCGAGATAATCCGGCAGGATGTGTTTGGGGAAATTCGGCTGGCCCTGATCGAGATTGCAGGCCAGCAATTCGACCGGCAGCAGTCCACGCCATTTGAGGTCGAGCAGCACGGCGAGCAGACCGTAGGAATCCTTGCCGCCCGACAGCGCGACCAGCCAGCGCTGGCCGGGCTTCACCATCGAGAAATCCTCGATCGCCTGTCGGGTCAGCCGCAGCAGCCGTTTGCGCAATTTGTTGAACTCGACCGACGACGGCACATCGGCAAACAGCGGATGAAAGCCGCCTTCGATTTCGCTGGCTGGTTCGAGCGATTCGGCGTCCGGCAGCATGTTCATGGCGTCAGTTCCAAAATCCGGGAGCAACGACGGTTCGGCACTTCGTTGCGCCCGGGATTAGCGGAGATGGCCGACAAAGAAAAGGCAGACAAAGAAAAGGCCGCCTCGACGGGCGGCCTTTGCTTGGTATCGCAAAACGCGTTCGCTCAGCGCGAATGGAATTCGTCGCTTAGCGCGAATAGAATTCGACGACCAGGTTCGGTTCCATCTGCACGGCGAATGGAACGTCCGCCAGGCCGGGGATGCGCGAGAAGGTCGCGACCATCTTGTTGTGATCGGCTTCGATGTAGTCCGGCACGTCGCGCTCGGCGAGACCGACCGCTTCCAAAACGATAACCAACTGCTTCGACTTTTCGCGGACTTCGACGACGTCGCCCGGCTTGCAGCGGTACGAGCCGATGTTGACGCGCTTGCCGTTGACGTTGACGTGGCCATGGTTGACGAACTGACGGGCGGCGAAAATGGTCGGCACGAACTTGGCGCGGTAGACGACCGCGTCGAGACGCGACTCGAGCAGGCCGATCAGGTTCTCCGAGGTGTCGCCCTTGCGGCGGTCCGCCTCTTCATAGACCTTGCGGAACTGCTTTTCCGAAACGTCGCCATAGTGACCCTTCAGCTTCTGCTTGGCGCGCAGTTGCAGGCCGAAATCGGAAAGCTTGCCCTTGCGGCGCTGGCCATGCTGGCCGGGGCCGTATTCACGCTTGTTGACCGGGGACTTCGGGCGGCCCCAGATGTTTTCGCCAAGACGGCGGTCGATCTTGTACTTCGCGGATTCGCGCTTGCTCATCGCATTCCCTTTTCAAAACAACACACCCGGAACCTCATGGTCCGGGTGAAGGAAACGCGCCCTCCTCTGGCCTCCGTTTTCGAGACCTGACAGGGTTTTCCCACGCAACGCGGCGGAAAACCCACGGGACACGTCAGTTCAAACAAGATAGCAGAATTGAGTTTCCACGCATCTTGCGCACATAAAGAAAACCACCGGGCGTTGCGGCCCGGTGTTGGCGCGCTGATTAAACGGAGATTTAACCGGTGTCAAGCTTGCTGCTGGCCTTGGGTTTGGCGGCGATATAGCGTCTCTGGGTTGAGTGCGGTGCCGGACGTGGCGGGAGGTTGCGCCAACGGCATTAGGAAGGGACTTGAGCAAAGGAGCCACAATTCGCATGAAGAAGTTCTTCCTTACCCTGACGGGAGCCGCGGTGTTGGCGGGATCCATGGCGGTCATGACGCCGGAGCCGGCAATGGCGCGGCACTGGAGTGGCCACCGGCAGCACGAGGTCTGCCGCATCGTGGTCAAGAAGAAGATTGTCTGGCGGCACGGCCACAAGAGGGTCATCCGTTACAAAGTCAAGCGCTGCTGGGCGCGCTGGTAGGCTCCCGGTTCGGTCTCAGGCGGCCGACATATCGTTTCAAAGCCCGCGGTCTTGGCCGCGGGCTTTTTCATTCCAGCTCATGTTCTTATGGACGAGCTTGTTATCGATGGCGAAACGCGGATGCCCTGATCCCTAATGTTTCGATTTCTTCTCCGGCAGGCTTTTGCGCTTCGTCTCGGCGAATTCCTCAAGTTGCTTCTCGCTCATCGATTCGTACATTCCCTTGGAAGCGCCCTTGAGTTCGCCCTTCTTCATCTCGCCGCGCTTGGCCGACAAGGCGGCGCCAGCGGCTTTCTGCTGGGCTTTCGAGGTGGCTGGCATGGCTGATTCTCCCTTCATTGCCTGAGAGAAAACGCGACAAGCCAGCCAATGTTCCGGATATCAGGCGACCGTCAGGCCAAAGCCCTGCATGAGCCGGCTGGTAGCGAAGTCCACCTTGCCGGAGGTGAAGACTGCAATGTCGGGCTCACCCACCGGCAGCGGTCCGTCGACCGGTGCAAGCAGCGACATGGCGCGGCGGGCGATCGCTTCGGCCGGGTCGATCCAGTCGACCGGCCAGGGTGCGGTCTTGCGCATGCGGTTGGCCAGGAACGGATAGTGCGTGCAGCCGAGCACGACGATGTCGGTGCGGGCGCCGTCCTTCTCGACAAAGCATGGTGCGATCTCCTGACGCACGATCTCCTCGTCGACGAACCCCTCGCGCATGTAAATCTCGGCCAGCGGGGCGAGCCGGTCCGAGCCGACGAGCCGCACATGGCATTTCTGCGCCCATTTGCCGATCAGGTCGCGCGTGTATTGACGCTTGACCGTGCCGGGCGTCGCCAGCACCGAGACCAGCCCGGAGCGCGTGCGCTCCGCCGCCGGCTTGATCGCCGGCACCGTGCCGACAAAGGGATGGCCCGGGAATTTCGCGCGCAGCGCATCGATCACCAGCGTCGACGCGGTGTTGCAGGGGATGACCGAAATCTCGGGCCGAAATTTTTCCAGCAGCGCGCCGAACAGGCCAAGGATATGGGCGTTGAGGGCCGGTTCCTCCCAGGCGCCATAGGGGAACGCGGCGTCATCGGCGATATACACAAAGCGGCGATCGGGCATCAGCACGCGCGCCTCGCGCAGCACGGTGAGCCCGCCGATGCCCGAATCGAACATCAGGATCGGCCGTTCAGTCATTGTCGGTGCCCTTTCCGCCGAATGGCGGTACGTCGTCGTCCTTGCCGGTGTCGGCAAGGCGATTGCCTTCCGCTTTGCGGGCGCGCGCGGCGGCCGCGGGCAACCGCCTTGGATCGTCGCCCGGGGAACCATCGCCGCGCGGCATCGCCGGCGAAAATCGGTCGAGCGACGAGATGATGCCGCGCAGCACCTTGAGCTCCGGTTCGGCAAATCCGGGGCGTGTCAGTACGGCGCGCAGATTGTCGACCATCTTCGGCTTCTTCGGGGCCGGCCGGAAATAGCCGCGCGCTTCCAAGGCACCTTCGAGATAGGCGAACAGGCCGTGCAGTTCTTCCTTGCTTGCCGGCTTCATATCCGGGCCGGAAAAATTGGTCTTGGTCTCGTCCTCAAGGCCGGACTTCATCCATTCGTAGGACATCAGCAGCGCCGCCTGGGCGATGTTGAGCGAGGAGAAATCGGGATCGACCGGAAAAGTGACGATCTCGTCGGCTAGGCCAACCTCGTCATTGTAGAGGCCGAAGCGCTCGCGTCCGAACAGGATGCCGGTTCGCTGCCCCATTGCGTGACGGGCCCGAAGCATCCTGCCCGCTTCCACTGGACCCCGCACGGCTTTGAAGCCGTCGCGCTGCCTGGCCGTGGTGGCAAAAACGAAGTTCAAATCGGCGAGCGCCGAGGTCAGATCGCCGAAGACGGTGACTGCGTCTATGACATGATCGGCGCGGCTGGCCGCCGCGCGTGCCTTCTCGCTCGGCCAGCCGTCACGCGGGTTGACCAGGCGCAGCTCGACCAAGCCGAAATTGGCCATGGCGCGCGCGACCATGCCGATGTTCTCGCCAAGCTGCGGTTCGACGAGGATGATCGCCGGGCCGGTGGTCACGAGGCCGCGCTGAAAGTCCGTTCCTGCCATGTGTTCCAGATGATTGCGCTACGAAGTCTCCGCGTCCTGCCATATCGATACGGCTTTTTGAAGAGCGGTCGGTCGCCCGACTGAGAAATTGCTGTAGCGCGTACCTGCCGCTTCCCTTGGTTGCGTTAAGAAATCCGATGGTCGCACTCTTGATGCACGCGACCGTCGGGCTCGCGAAAGTCGCCACACGTGTCTGGGCAAGCCAGTCGTCGCACGGCGTATGAAAAAATGACGAGACTAGCTCCTCGGTGTTTATAACGGAATAAATCCGATCTCATTTACTGCCTTGTCCCACCAACCCGCATCCCAAATCGCCGACAGATGTACCGTCTCATGCTCGCTGCCGGCATCGACGATGTTTTGCATTCTTAGAAATCATCTACGATCAGGGTGCATATTTGTTTACGATGACGCAGCGCGTCACTGGAAAATTAGATTAGAACACTATAATATCCGACCCGCTTGGGGTTCAATGTGTATCGACGAATGGTATTTGGAAGGCGGAGTGCGCCTTGCATACTCCCGTCATTTTATCTGCGCCCCAGCATTTCGACACGGGTTTCAGCGGCCGACGAGGGCGTTGGCCATAATCTAGGAGGGGCAAATGAAATTGGTACGGTTTTTCCTTTCACTCGCTGTGTTGTTTGTGGCGTCAGTTTTCCTGATCGCGCCAGCTTCCGCGCAGGCGACACGGACGTGGGTTTCCGGTGTTGGTGACGACGCCAATCCTTGCAGCAGAACGGCGCCTTGCAAGACCTTTGCCGGCGCTATCTCGAAGACGGCGACGAGCGGCGAGATCAATTGTCTCGACCCGGGCGGCTTCGGCACGGTCACCATCACCAAATCCATCACCATCGACTGCAAGACGACTGAAGGTGGTGTGCTCTCCTCCCTTGTAAACGGCGTCGTCGTCAACACGCCTGCCGGCTCCGTGGTGCATCTTCGCGGCCTTGATATAGACGGCGCAGGCAACGGCTTGGACGGAGTGCGTATGATTGGCCAAGGCCAACTGCATATTGAGGATTCCAACATAGAGAGGGTAACCAGCAACGGCGTCGAATTTCTCGCCAACGGGAACAGCGAACTCTACATAAGCAACACTCGGATAGCCGAGGCAGGCGCTGAAGGTGTTCTCATCAAAACGTCTGGGGCCATTGGAATTAATGCCATCCTTTCGAAGGTGGAAATTACCAACAGCGGCAGCGGCATTCTTGTCGACGGCACCGGCAACACCCTTGCCATGAACATGACGCTGACCAACAGCCTGGTCAGCGGCAACACCGGCAACGGGGTGACGGTCAAATCCGTCGCCGCGGCATCGTCGGTGCGTGCGACGATTGTCGGCACCACAATCAGCGCCAATGCCGGCGTCGGCGTCAACGCGAACGGTGCCGCGGCCAGCGGCAGCGGAAGCGCCATCGCCTTTCTCGGCGGATCGGCGGTGTTCGGCAATGTCACCGGGGTCAGCAACACCGGTAGCGGCGCTGTCCAGTCGTTCAAGAACAACATGATCTCCGGCAACATAACCGACGGCACGCCGATCACGGCATTCCCGGGCCCGGGCGGGACACCGTTGCAATAAGCCCTGTCGTCTCCGCAGCAGCACGAAACAAAGGCGATGCCGGCTGCCTCTCAAGAGGTGGTGCCGGCATCGCTTTTTTGTTCCCGCTTGCTACAGCAGCAGCCTGTGTCTTCGGCTGCCCCGTTTGCACCGCTCGGATCGCTTTGCTATAGGCGAGGTCCCTGTCCCTGCGGGGCCGACCGCAATCAATCAACATTCGAACGAGGCATTTTTTCCATGGCGAAGATCAAGGTGGCGAACCCGGTCGTCGAGCTCGACGGCGACGAGATGACCCGCATCATCTGGCAGTTCATCAAGGACAAGCTGATCCACCCATATCTCGACCTGAAGCTCGAATATTACGACCTCGGCATCGAGCATCGCGACGCGACCAACGACCAGGTGACTATCGATTCGGCCAACGCCATCAAGAAATACGGCGTCGGCGTGAAATGCGCGACCATCACCCCCGACGAGCAGCGCGTCGAGGAATTCAAGCTAAAGAAGATGTGGAAGTCGCCGAACGGCACCATCCGCAACATCCTCGGCGGCACGATCTTCCGCGAGCCGATCATCATGAAGAACGTGCCGCGGCTGGTGCCCGGCTGGACCAAGCCGATCATCGTCGGCCGTCATGCCTTCGGCGACCAGTACCGCGCCACCGATTTCCGCTTTCCCGGCAAGGGCAAGCTGACGATCAAGTTCGTCGGCGAGGATGGCAAGGTGATCGAGCACGATGTCTACGACGCGCCCGGCGCCGGCGTCGCCATGGCCATGTACAATCTCGACGAGTCGATCCGCGAATTCGCCCGCGCCTCGCTCAACTACGGCCTGCTGCGCAACTATCCGGTCTATCTGTCGACCAAGAACACCATCCTCAAGGCCTATGATGGCCGCTTCAAGGACATTTTTCAGGAAGTCTACGAGGCTGAATTCGAGGCCGAGTTCAAGTCGAAGAAGCTATGGTACGAGCACCGGCTGATCGACGACATGGTGGCTTCCAGCCTGAAATGGTCGGGCGGCTATGTCTGGGCCTGCAAGAACTATGACGGCGACGTCCAGTCCGACACGGTGGCGCAGGGTTTCGGCTCGCTCGGCCTGATGACCTCGGTGCTGATGACGCCGGACGGCAACACGGTGGAAGCCGAAGCCGCGCACGGCACCGTCACACGCCATTATCGCCAGTACCAGAAGGGCGAAGAAACCTCGACCAATTCGATCGCCTCGATCTTCGCCTGGACGCGCGGCCTCGCCCATCGCGCCAAGCTCGACGACAATGCAGAGCTGAAACGCTTTGCCGAGACGCTGGAACGGGTCTGCATCCAGACCGTCGAATCCGGCTTCATGACCAAGGACCTGTCGCTGCTGATCGGCCCCGACCAGCCCTGGCTTTCGACCACCGGCTTCCTCGACAAGATCGACGAGAACCTGCAGAAGGCGATGGCCTGACCTCTCGAGGTTCGGGAGGGCCAGCATGGGCAAGCCCATCGTCTACGGGGCGAATTACAGCGTCTATGTGCGCATTGTCCGCCTCGTGCTTACGGAAAAAGGCATCGACTACGAGCTTGTGCCGGTCGATGTCTTTGCCGTCGAGGGTATTCCCGCCTGGTATTTCGAGCACCACCCGTTCGCCCGCATCCCGGCTTTCGAGCATGATGGATTTCGGCTGTTCGAGACGAGCGCGATTGCCAGATATATCGACGAGGCGTTTGACGGGCCGAGCCTTCAGCCCGCGAGACTCCGCGTCCGCGCAACGATGAACCAAATCCTCGGCATGCTCGACGCTTATGCATACAGATCCATGGTCTGGGATGTCGCCGTCGAGCGGCTGGAGAAGGAAGCCCCTGACGAAGCACTGATCGCCAACGGGCTTTCGCAGGCAAGCAAGGCGCTTCAGACGCTTTCCTCGCTGATATTGCCAGGGCCGTGGCTGCTGGGCGACCAGCTGACCCTGGCCGATCTCCACGCGGCGCCGATCGTGGGTTATTTCGTCAAGGTCGCCGAAGGACAAAGCCTGCTAGCTGAATTTCCGACGATCCAGGCTTGGTGGGAGCGGATTTCAGCTCGTCCAAGCTTTGTCGCGAGTGCCCCGACGAGCTGATCGGCCTGAGCACGCCGGCGAACTCGCATCGCGGCAATCGCACCGGAGATGGCTAAAGACTGATTGCCGGCCGTGTGACCATCAGCCATAGAATGGCAAGCACGGCAGCGAAAGCAGGAAAGCCGCAGGCAAACCAGATCCGAAAAAGGCGCTTTTCTTCGGCGGGCAGCGGTCCATTCTCGATGGCCGCCTGTCGCGCCAGATTCCGGATCCGGATTTGTATCCAGACCACCGGCAGCCAGAACAGGCCTGTCACGACATAGAGCAGCAAGGACAGCACAATCCAGCCTTCGGACAGTGGCCAGCCCATGGTCCGCGCCAGCAGCGCACCCGTGATCGGCTGCGCGACAACGGCGGTCGCCGTGAAGATGGTGTCGGCGATGACCACCGTTCCGGCGACATGGGCGACGATATCGGCGCGGCCGGTGCGCTGCGCCATCAGCATGAAGAAGGCGATGCCGGCGCCGGTGCCGAACAGAACCGTGGCGCCGATGATATGCGCCCAGCGCAGTATGTCGGCCCAGAGGCTCATCGCTCGTCCAAAATCGCCAGCGCCACCAGGGCAAGGCAAAGTGCAGGTACAGACTTGACCATTGCTCCCAGAGGATCGAGCCACAGGTCGGGCGCAAGTGCGGCTGCCACGCTGAGGTAAGCCAAGGTGATGGCAATCATCCCCATCAGCGCGAGGCGCGCAAAGGACCGAACGATAACAGCGGCGCCGACAACGAGGTCGGCGGCACTTCCGGCAAGAACCATCCCGAACGCCAGCGCGGGCGACAGGCCATGCGAAACCAGAATGTCGGCAGCCGCGTCGTACCGGGCGAAGCCGACAATGCCGGAGACCAGCCAGAATAGAGAGAGGACGCCCAATACGAGCGGTTTCAGAAGCCAAAGACGCGCGAACCAGCGCTCCTGAACATGCGCCGGAATGGTAGCCAGCGTTCCCTCCAGCGGCATTAGCGGGTGGCCGGAAACCTCGCTCCAAGGCACCGGGTTTCCGGTGACGCCGCGCCCAAGCGCGGCAAGGGCTGCGCTGCGCAATGGCGATCGCCAGCCAAGCAGCCCAAGGCCATCAGCAACAACAGCCGCGATACGGCCGAAAAAGGCCGGCATCGGCACAACTCGGGCGGGTGGCAACCCAAGCCATGCTCGAAAGGCGGCCAGCACTTCGGCGAGCGAGCGCGCCTCGGCTTCGACGAGATCGACGGAGAGGCGCGGCGGCAAGGATCCGGCGACCGCGCGCGACACCGCCTCGGCAACGTCGGAGACGGCCACTGTCTGGATCGGCTGGCGCGCCATGACGACAGGAACAAAACCGGGAAAGGCCGCAAGCGCGCGTAACAGTGCCGTCCCGCCATAGGCGGCGGGCGCGATCACCAGTCCTGGGCGCAGGATCGTCCATGCCAACGAGGAGGCCGCGACTGCCTCGTCGCCCCGTGCCTTGGTGCGGAAGAAAGCATCTGCCGAGGCCGGATCGGCACCGATGGCGGAGATCTGGACGAAGCGGCTGATACCGGCCTGTTCGCAGGCAGCGACCACCGCCGTCACCGCGGCACGATGGATGGCGTCGAGGCGATCGCGCGGGCCGTCCTGCAGCGCGCCCGCCGCATTGACCACTGCATCCATGCCGCCGACAACCGGCAGCCAGTCTTCAGCGGAAAGCAGTTGCGCAATGTCGGCCGCAATCCAGCGCACCGCTGGCCAGCGCCGCTCGGCATCGCTGACATCGCGGCCGAGGCCGGTTACCTGATGCCCGTCGCGCTGCAAGCGGCTGACGATGGCTTCGCCGACCAAACCGTATCCGCCAAGGACGAGCACTTTCTTGCCGGCGCTTTCGGGCATGGGCGGCTTTCAGGCGGCTTCGAGTGCAGCCTTTACCGCGGCGATCGCATCATTGGCCCTGGACGCATCTGGACCACCGGCCTGGGCCATGTCTGGCCGCCCGCCGCCGCCCTGCCCGCCCAATGCGGCGGAGGCCACGCGCACCAGATCGACGGCGCTGAAACGGCCGACGAGATCGTCGGTGACAGCGACCACAACGCTCGCCTTGTTGTCCTCACCGGCGCCGACGAAGACGACGACGCCCGAACCCAGCGAGGTCTTGCCGGCGTCAGCCAGCGGCTTCAAATCCTTTGGCGAGACGCCGGAGACCGCCTTGCCGAGGAAGCCGACACCCGCCACCGTCTCGTTCTCGGCCGGCGCACCAGCCGCCGCGCCGCCGCCCAGCGCCAGCTTCTTGCGCGCTTCGGTCAGCTCCTTTTCGAGCTTCTTGCGCTCGTCGAGCAGCGCCTCGACACGCGCCGGCACGTCGGCCGGCGAGATCTTCAGCGTCGCGGCGACCGATTTCAGGCGCCGGTCCTGCTCATCGAGATGTTTTCGCGCCGCCTCGCCGGTCAACGCCTCGATGCGGCGCACGCCGGCGGCGACCGCGCTGTCCGACACGACACGCACCAGGCCGATGTCGCCGGTCGCCCTGACATGCGTGCCGCCGCAGAGCTCGACCGAATAGGGCCGGTTGGCCTTGGCGCCATGCACGCCGGTGCCCATCGAAACAACGCGCACTTCGTCACCATACTTCTCGCCAAACAGCGCCATGGCGCCTTCGGCGATGGCATCGTCGACCGACATCAGGCGCGTGTTCACTGGGCCGTTCTGCACGACGATCTCGTTGGCCATGCGCTCGACCTCTTCGAGATCCTCCGGTGAAATCGGCTTGTTGTGCGAGATGTCGAAGCGCAGACGCTCCGGCGCCACCAGCGAGCCCTTCTGCGCGACATGGCTGCCCAGCACCTCACGCAGCGCCTCATGGATCAGATGCGTCGCGGAGTGGTTGGCGCGCAGCCGGGAGCGCCTGCTATGGTCGACCTTCAACTCGACTGCGGCGCCCGTCTTGACCGTGCCGCTGGCCACCTTGCCGATGTGCACGAACAAGCCATCAGCCTTTTTCTGCGTGTCGGAGACCTCGATCGAGAACCCCTCGCCTGAAATGATACCGGTGTCGCCCATCTGGCCGCCGGACTCTGCATAGAACGGCGTCTGGTTGACGACGATCGCCACCGCATCGCCCTTGCCGGCGCTGTCGATGGTCTTGCCGTCCCGGACAAGCGCCTGGATGATGCCTTCGGCCTGTTCGGTCTCGTACCCCAGGAACTCGGTGGCGCCCGCCTTCTCGCGCACCGAAAACCAGACGGTTTCGGTGGCCGCATCGCCGGAGCCAGCCCAATGCTTGCGCGCCTCGGCCTTCTGCTGCTCCATGGCATTGGTGAAGCCGGCAAGATCGACCGAGATGCTGCGCTGGCGCAGCGCGTCCTGCGTCAGATCGAGCGGGAAGCCGTAGGTGTCGTAGAGCTTGAAGGCCGTCTCGCCGTCCAGCATGTCGCCGGCATGCAGTGTTTCCGTCGCTTCCGAGAGCAGGCCGAGGCCACGCACCAGCGTCTTGCGAAACCTGGTCTCCTCGAGCTTCAGGGTCTCGGTGATCAACTGCTCGCCGCGCACCAGTTCCGGATAGGCCTGGCCCATCTCGCGCACCAGCGCCGGCACCAGGCGCCACATCAGGGGATCGCGGGCACCGAGCAGCTGCGCATGACGCATGGCGCGGCGCATGATGCGGCGCAGGACATAGCCGCGGCCTTCGTTCGACGGCAGCACGCCGTCTGCCACCAGGAAGGATGACGAGCGCAGGTGATCGGCAATGACGCGAAAGGACGCGACCGTCTCCTTGTCGGGACCCTGTCCAAGCGCTGACGACGCCGCCTCGATCAGATGACGGAAGAGGTCGGTCTCGAAGACGCTTTCCACCCCTTGCAGGACGGAGGCCATGCGCTCCAGGCCCATGCCGGTGTCGATCGACGGGCGCGGCAGATCGATGCGCTCCTCCTTCGTCACCTGTTCATACTGCATGAACACCAGGTTCCAGAATTCGAGGAAACGGTCGCCGTCCTCTTCCGGGCTGCCGGGAGGTCCGCCCCAGATGTGTTCACCGCGGTCGATGAATATCTCCGAGCACGGCCCGCAAGGTCCGGTGTCGCCCATCGCCCAGAAATTGTCCGAGGTCGCGATGCGGATGATGCGGTCATCGGAAAACCCGGCGATCTTCTTCCAGAAGCCGGCCGCCTCGTCATCCGTGTGATAGACGGTGACCAGCAGCTTGTCCTTGTCCAGGCCGAATTCCTTGGTGATCAGGTTCCAGGCTAGTTCGATGGCGCGCTCCTTGAAGTAGTCGCCAAAGGAGAAATTGCCGAGCATCTCGAAGAAGGTCAGATGGCGCGCGGTATAGCCGACATTGTCGAGGTCGTTGTGCTTGCCGCCGGCGCGAACGCTCTTCTGGGCGGTCGAGGCGCGCGAATAGGGCCGCTTCTCCAACCCGGTGAAGACGTTCTTGAACTGCACCATGCCGGCGTTGGTGAACATCAGCGTCGGATCGTTGCGCGGCACCAGTGGGCTCGACGCGACGATCTCGTGACCTTCCTTGCGAAAGTAGTCGAGAAATGTCGACCGGATTTCGTTCACGCCACTCATGAATGCTGCCTTTTCGAGAGAGCCGCCGGCAAACCGGCGGAAATGGGCTCTGCGTTTCCAGAGATAGAGTTGGCCTTTTAGCCGCCGCGCTTCACCCTGTCCAGAAACACGGAATTGGTCCATTCCACGACCTTTGCCGGCTGTCCGAGCCAGGCCCCGTTTCCCTGCCAAGACGCAAAAAACCGCCGGCGCTAGGCCGGCGGTTCGAAACGCAATTAACACGGAACTCGATTACATAAGCCTGAGATAATAGAGCGAGATTATGGCCGAACTCCGGCCATCGCGCGAGGCTCTCACATCGCGCCGGATTCCTCCTCGAAACCGTCGTCGCTACCTTCGGAGCCGCCATTCTCAAGGAATTTCTCGGCGATCAGCCCGGCATTTTGCCTGAGCGCGAGTTCGATCTCGCGCGCGGTGTCGGGGTTGTCGCGCAGGAACAGCTTGGCGTTTTCGCGGCCCTGGCCGAGACGCTGCGAATTGTAGGAGAACCAGGCGCCCGACTTCTCGACCACGCCGGCTTTGACGCCGAGATCGACCAGTTCGCCGGTCTTGGACACGCCTTCACCATACATGATGTCGAACTCGACCACCTTGAAGGGCGGCGCCAGCTTGTTCTTGACCACCTTGACGCGGGTCTGGTTGCCGACGACCTCGTCGCGGTCCTTGACCGAGCCGATGCGGCGGATGTCGAGGCGCACCGAGGCGTAGAATTTCAGCGCGTTGCCGCCTGTGGTGGTTTCGGGCGAACCGAACATGACGCCAATCTTCATGCGGATCTGGTTGATGAAGATGACCATGGTGTTGGAACGCGAGATCGAGGCGGTCAGCTTGCGCAGCGCCTGGCTCATCAGGCGAGCTTGCAGGCCGGGCAGCGAATCGCCCATCTCGCCTTCGATTTCGGCGCGTGGCGTCAGCGCAGCGACCGAATCGACCACCAGCACGTCGATGGCGCCGGAGCGCACCAGCGTGTCGCAGATTTCCAGCGCCTGCTCACCGGTATCGGGCTGCGAGATCAGGAGGTTTTCCAGATCGACGCCAAGCTTGCGGGCATAGACCGGATCAAGCGCGTGTTCGGCATCGACGAAGGCGCAGATGCCGCCCTTCTTCTGGGCTTCGGCCACCGTGTGCAGGGCCAGCGTCGTCTTGCCCGAGCTTTCCGGCCCGTAGATCTCGACGATGCGGCCGCGCGGCAGGCCACCGACGCCAAGCGCGATGTCGAGGCCAAGCGAGCCGGTCGGCACCGTTTCGATCTCGACGACCTGCTCGTTCGCGCCGAGCCGCATGATCGAGCCCTTGCCGAAAGCCCGCTCGATTTGCGACAGCGCCGCATCCAGAGCCTTTGATTTGTCCACCGCTTTGTCCTCTACCAGCCGCAAAGAATTCTGAGCCATGATACATCACCCCTTGGTCGTCAATGAAGGCCGGACAATCCGTAATCCCTGCCCCAATTTGTACCTTTTTTGTTCTCGTTTGGCAAGAGGGGTCAAATATCTGAAAAACAATAAATATCCAGATCTGTTCTTTTTTTGTCTCACGATTTGGCTTCACGATGTCTAACGCATTGGGCCAGGCGGCTCGATTGTTTCGATCCGCCGAATCGCTACCTTCGCGCGCGAAGCTCCGTCACGCAGCCTAGCGCTTGTGCGACTGGAATAACAAAGGTCATATCGCCTGCATGCTGAAATCCGCGAGAATACTGGCCGTAGGTGGCGCCCATATCGACCGGCGCGGCCAAGTGTCGGGCCCGTATGTGCCCGCCGCCTCCAACCCGGGCACTATGCACGAGGATGTCGGCGGCGGCGTTTTCAACGCGCTGCGCAGCGCGGTTCGCCGTGGCGTCTCCGCGTCGTTGCTGTCCGTGCGCGGCGGCGATGCCGCTGCCGATACCGTTTCACGGGCCATCGCCGCGGCAGGCATTGCCGACCTGTCCGCGGTGTTCCTCGACCGCACCACGCCGAGCTATACGGCGCTGATCGACAGCGAGGGCGAATTGATCGTCGGCTTTGCCGACATGGCGCTCTATGACCTGGCCTTTCCCAAGCAGATCAGGCGCTCCAGGGTCCGCGAGGTGGTCGCGGCGGCCGATGCCATCTTCTGCGATGCCAACCTGCCGACGGCGGCACTGGAGCGGCTGGTTTCGCTTGCCGCCGGCAAACCCGTCTTCGCCATTGCCATTTCGCCGGCCAAGATCGTGCGTTTGAAGCCGGTGCTTGGCAATCTGACCGTCGTCTTCATGAACCGGCGCGAAGCGATCGCACTGGCGGACCTGGACGCGGCGGCTTCCCCGCAAGACATCGTCGCCGGGCTGAGACGCGCAGGGCTCAAGAGCGGCGTGGTGACGGCGGGCGGCAGTGCCATGCTGGGCTTCGATGAAGCCGGCGTCTTCTCGATCCTGCCGCCGCCGCCAAGAAGGGTGGCCGACGTCACCGGCGCCGGCGATGCGCTGGCCGGCGCAACGGTCGCTGCCTTGCTGCACGGCCTGCCGCTGCGGGTGGCCCTGCGCGAGGGCATTGCCGCGGCAACGCTGGCCATCGAAAGCGCCGACGCTGTTCCCAATTTCACCGTGGCGACCTTCGCGGAGGCCCTGGCTCTTGTGCCGGACGCGCAGGAAGTGGCATGAGACCGGCAAATTCACAGTGCCGGAATCTTTTCGCACGCCCCATGTGGATGCGCTTCATTCCGGGTTGGAGATCCAGATGACCCCAGAGACCGCCCGCCCCTTCATCGATATCCACGCGCCGGTGGCGCAAGCCCTGGCCGCCGGCCGGCCGGTGGTGGCGCTGGAAAGCACCATCATCACCCATGGCATGCCCTACCCCGACAATGGCGCCATGGCGGCGGATGTCGAAAAGATCATCATCGATGGCGGCGCGGTGCCGGCGACGATCGCCGTGGTCGGCGGCCGCATCAAGATCGGGCTGTCGGACGGCGAGCGTGAGTCCCTTGCCATGACAGGCGACGCCATGAAGCTGTCGCGCGCCGACCTCGGTTTTGCCGTGGCGCAAGGGCGCACAGGCGGCACCACGGTCGCCGCCACTATGATCGCGGCACATATGGTCGGCATAAAGGTGTTCGCCACCGGCGGCATCGGCGGCGTGCACAAGGGTGCCGAAAAGAGCTTTGATATTTCCGCCGATCTCGACGAGCTGGCGCGCACGCCGGTCATCGTCGTGTCGGCCGGCGCCAAGGCCATCCTCGACATCGAAAAGACGCTGGAAGTGCTGGAGACACGTGGCGTGCCGGTGATCGGCCATGGCTGCGAGACAATGCCGGCCTTCTGGTCGCGGCATTCGCCGTTCCGCGCGCCGCTGACATTGCAAAAACCGGAAGAGATCGCGCATTTCTACCAGACTCGGGCTTCGCTGGGGCTCGCCGGCGGCATGCTGATCGCCAATCCGGTGCCTGAAAACCATGAAATCCCGGCTGAAGAGATGGCAGGCTACATCGAAGCCGCGCAGAAGGCGGCGGAAGCGCTCAACGTCACCGGCAAGGCGGTGACGCCGTTCCTGCTGTCGAAAATCCTCGAACTGACGGGCGGCAGGAGCCTCAAGACCAACATCGCGCTGGTGGAGAACAATGCGCGGCTTGCGGCAAGGATTGCGAAGGCGCTGTAGCCGCCAATGTCGGCGGGACAGCACCCCCCTCTGGCCTGCCGGCCATCTCCCCCGCAAGGGGGGAGATCGGATGTCATCAAACCCTCCGCCAATCTTCAACGTTGAAAAAAGCAGGCAGACGCTGAAACTGCCAATCTCCCTCCTTGCGGGGGAGATGTCCGGCAGGACAGAGGGGGGTGCTGGCCCGCCGACGTTCCCAAATATTGCGCGTCACTTCCCCGCCCGCCGTCCCGCCTCATACGCCCGCCTTGCCCAGACCGTCATCTCGTCGGGATCATCGAAAGCGCTGTCGGGAACGCTCCAGTAGGGCATGGAGACCTGCTTGCCATGGCGGGAGCCCGTATAGGTCCATTGCGTGCAACCGGCGGCTTGGAAGTCGGGCGCGCTCTGGTCGTCTGCCTTCAGCTTCAATTCGCCGCGCAGGACGATGGCGACGATGACGCCGTCGAAATAGATGCCCTTGCCGCCGGACAGTTTTCGGATGCTGACCGGGCCTAGGCCCTCGAACAGTTCGGCGATGCGTTCATTGTCCATGCCGCGATCATGTCACCGGCATTTGACCTTGTCATCGCCGCAACCAAAATCATGCTGACAGGTTGAGAGCCATCCGTTGGAGTTTTTGCCATGCCGCTTTTGCTCAAAGGATCCTGCCGCTGCAATGCCGTGCGTTTCGAGGTGGAGAGCCACACGCCGGCGCCATTCATGCTGTGCTACTGTTCGATCTGCCGCAAGCAGCAGGGCGGCGGCGGTTTTGCCATCAATCTCGGCGCCGACTACGAAACGTTGAATGTCAGGGGCAAAAGAAGCCTCGGCGTCTACCAGGCCGAGATCGAAGACGACGAGCACCCGCGGTGCGAGATATCGACCGGCGAACGCAATTTCTGCAAGAAGTGCGGATCGGCGCTGTGGCTCTACGATCCGACATGGCCGGAACTGGTGCATCCCTTTGCGTCAGCTATCGACAGCGACCTGCCCATTCCACCGAGCCGGGTGCATTTGATGCTGAAATACAAGGCGAACTGGGTCGAGCCCGATATCGGCAAGGGCGACAAGGCGTTCGACGTCTATCCCGAGGAATCGATCGCCGACTGGCACAAACGGACGGGAATGTGGGTGGAGTAGTCTTCTTCGCCCCGTCTACGGGGCGAAGAAAGATCAGGCCGAGGCGCGTGCTTCCGCCAGCGCCTTGAGGTCCGCCGGCTTCAACTCGACGGATTCGCCGCAGCCGCAGGCCGAGCTCTGGTTCGGGTTGTGGAAGGTGAAGCCGGTGCGCAGCGTCGTCTGCTCGAAATCCATCTCGGTGCCGAACAGGAATAGCGCTGCCTCAGGCGCCACATAGACATGGGCGCCGTCGCGCTCGATATGGTCGTCCTTGGTGTTGGGCTCGGTCACCAGATCGACCGTGTATTCCATGCCGGCGCAGCCGCCCTTCTTGATGCCGAGGCGAATGCCATGCGCATTGTCGCGGGTGGCAACGATCTCGCGCACCCGGTCGGCGGCCTTTTCGGTCATCGTGATGACGGCGAAGCGTCCCATTCTTTTTCCTTCCATTCCATGCAGGTTCAAGGCCTGCCGAATGATTCTTCACCTAAAATGGTGAAGTTTTATGACTGGCGCAAGTGTGCCAGCCTCGACGCTAATACCAACCCACCGCGACCTGCGCCTCTTCCGACATGCGATCGGGCGACCAAGGCGGATCGAAGGTCATGTTGACTTCGACGCCGGACACGCCTTCGACGGCGCCGACGGCGTTTTCCACCCAGCCGGGCATTTCGCCGGCGACCGGGCAGCCCGGTGCGGTCAGCGTCATGTCGATCTTGACCGCGCGATTGTCCTCGATGTCGATCTTGTAGACGAGGCCGAGTTCGTAGATATCGGCAGGGATTTCCGGGTCGTAGACGGTCTTCAGCGCCGAGACGATGTCGTCGGTCAGCCGCGCCAATTCGTCGGCGGGAATCGCCGAGGCGGAAACCAGCGGGTTGATGGCCGCTTCCGGTGCGGTCTCGGTGGTGTGGCTCACATCATCCATGGTCGTCACCCAAAAAAATTCTCACCCGAAGAATTTGCGCGCTTTCTCAAGCGCCTCGGCCAAAGCGTCGACTTCGGCCCTGGTATTATACATGCCGAATGACGCCCTGCATGTGGAGGTTACGCCGAAGCGTTTCAACAGCGGCTGGGCGCAATGGGTGCCCGCGCGGACGGCAATGCCTTGCCGATCAATCACCATCGACACGTCATGCGCGTGAATACCTTGCAATTCGAACGAGATGATGGCGCCCTTATCCGGCGCGTCGCCGAAGATGCGCAGCGAGTTGATGGCGCGCAGCCGCTCATGCGCATAATTCTTGAGGTCGGCCTCATGGGCCGCGATGCGCTCGCGGCCGATCTTTTCCATATAGTCGAGCGCGGCGCCCAGCCCGATCGCCTGGACGATCGGCGGCGTGCCGGCCTCGAAGCGGTGCGGCGGCTCGTTGTAGGTGACTATGTCTTCCGTCACCTCCTCGATCATCTCGCCACCGCCCATGAAGGGGCGCATGCCCTCAAGAATGTCCTTCTTGCCGTAGAGCACACCGATGCCCGAGGGGCCGTAGACCTTGTGGCCGGTGAAGACGAAGAAATCGCAGTCGAGATCCTGCACGTCGATCGGCATATGCACCGCGCTCTGGCTGCCGTCGACGAGTACCGGAATGCCGCGCGAATGGGCGATGCGCACGATCTCCTTGATCGGCGTCACCGTGCCCAACGCATTCGACATATGCGTGATGGCAACAAGCTTTGTCTTGCTGGTCAGCCGCTTCTCGAATTCCTCGATGTGGAAAACGCCGAGATCGTCGACCGGTGCCCATACCAGCCTGGCGCCCTGCCGTTCGCGGATGAAGTGCCACGGTACGATGTTGGAGTGGTGTTCCATGATCGACAGCACGATCTCGTCGCCCTCGCCGATGTTGGGCATGCCATAGCCATAGGCGACCGTGTTGATGGCCGAGGTCGTGTTCGACGTGAAGACGATGTTGTCGGTGCTCGGCGCGTTCAAGAACCGGCGCACCGTTTCCCGCGCCTTTTCGTAGGCGTCGGTCGCGGCGTTGGAGAGGAAATGCAGGCCGCGATGGACGTTGGCGTATTCCTGGGAATAGGCGTGCTGTATCGTGTCCAGCACCACCTGCGGCTTCTGTGCCGAGGCGCCGTTGTCGAGATAGACCAGAGGCTTGCCATAGACTTCCCGCGACAGGATCGGGAAATCGCGGCGGATCGCTTCGACGTCGTAGAAATCTCCGATCTTGCCCGGCGCGTTCATCACTTCACCCGTGTGCCACAAACCAGCCGTCGAGCCGCGCTTCGAGCGCCTCGACAATCGCCTCGTCGTCCAGTTCCTCGATCACCTCTGCGACGAAGGCTTTCACGAGCAACCCCCGCGCGGTCTTCTCGTCGACGCCACGTGCCATCAGGTAGAACAAATGGTCGTGGTCGATCTCGGTGACGGTCGCGCCATGGCCGCAGATGACGTCGTCGGCGAAAATTTCAAGCTCGGGTTTGGTCGAGAACTCGCCGTCGTCCGACAACAGCAGCGTGTTGCAAGCCATCTTGGCATTGGTCTTCTGCGCGTATTGATGGACGTTGATGCGGCCCTGGAAGGCGCCCCGCGCCTTGCCCGTCACCACATTGCGGATCACTTCCGTGGAGGTCGTGTGCGGCACGGCATGGTCGAGAACCATGGTCACGTCGGTGTGGGTGTCGCCGGCCAGAAGATTGATGCCGCGCAGTTTGAAATCGGCGCCTTCGCCAGTTGTCCTGACCATGACCTCCTGGCGCACAAGCTTGCCGCCGGCGTTCATGACGAACAGCGTCAGCTTCGCATTCTTGCCGATATGGGCCTTGAACTGCGCCAGATGCGTCGCGGTTTCCGGCTGTTCCTGCACGATCAGCCACGTCACCTCGGCGCCCTCGCCCAGCACGAGCTGGCTGACCGAGCTGACCAGCGCAGCGCCGTCACCCGCCTGACGCTCGACGATGACCGCCTTGGCGCCAGCGCCGACACGCACCGGCAAACGCACATGGGTCTGGCCGCCGGCCTGCAAATTCTGCAGTTCGATCGGCTTTTCAAGCTCCGTGCCTTCGGCGATATCGACGAAATAACCGTCGGCGACAAAGGCCGTGTTCAGCGCGCCGATGGCATCGTCGCTGCCATAGGGATCGAGCCCCGGCGCGATGCTGCCATCGATCAGCTTTTCCGACAGAGGCTGGAAGGCGACGCCTTCAAGGGCCGGCATTTCGGCGTCGGACTTGCCATTCAGGATCGACACCACAGCAGAACCATCGACGATCGGTGCAACGGCCTTGGCCAAGGCGGCCGGATCGAAGTCCGGCACCGCACTCAACAGCCGGCGCAGGTCGGTGTAATGCCAGGATTCGACACGCCGCGTCGGCAGGCCGTGCTTGATCGCCTCGATGGCGTCGTCGCGCTTCAGCATCACCGCGCCATCGCCCGGCAGCAGCGACAGCCGGTCGCCGAACGCGTCGATCAACGCTGTTTCGGCCTGCGTCCGCTGCGGTTGTGTGTGCATATTCATCAATCTGCCCTCTGGCATCTCACGCGGCTTCGCCGATCACGCCGGCATAGCCGTTGGCCTCAAGATCAAGCGCCAGCGACTTGTCGCCCGACTTGATGACCTGGCCCCTATAGAGCACGTGCACGCTGTCCGGCACGATGTGTTCGAGCAGGCGCTGGTAATGGGTGATGACCAGAAACGCGCGGTCCGGTGCGCGCAAAGCATTAACGCCGTCGGACACGATCTTCAGCGCGTCGATGTCGAGGCCGGAATCGGTCTCGTCTAGCACGCACAGCTTCGGCTCAAGCAGTTTCATCTGCAGGATCTCGGCGCGCTTCTTCTCGCCGCCGGAGAAGCCGACATTGAGCGGCCGCTTCAGCATCGCCATGTCCATGCTGAGCGAGGCAGCTGCCTCCTTCACCCGCTTCAGGAATTCCGGAATCTTCAACGGCTCCTCGCCACGCGCCTTGCGCTGCTCGTTCATCGCCACCTTCAGGAATTCCATCGTCGCCACGCCCGGTATTTCCATCGGGTACTGAAAGGCGAGGAAAATGCCTGACGTGGCACGCTCGGCCGGATCCATTTCGAGGATCGACTGGCCGTTGTAGAGGATGTCGCCTTCGGTGACCTCATAGTCCTCGCGGCCGGCGAGGATGTAGGACAGCGTCGACTTGCCCGAGCCGTTCGGCCCCATGATCGCAGCGACCTCGCCAGCTTTCACCGTCAGGCTCAGGCCGCGGATGATCTCGGTGCCGTCATCGACGATGCGGGCATGCAGGTTTCTGATTTCAAGCATTCTTTTGTTTCCTGAATATCTGTCCGGTCAACCGACCGAGCCCTCGAGCGAGATTCCGATCAGCTTTTGCGCTTCGACCGCGAACTCCATCGGAAGTTGCTGGATCACATCCTTGACGAAGCCGTTGACGATCAGGGCGATCGCCTCTTCCTCGGGGATACCGCGCTGCATGACGTAGAATTTCTGGTCCTCGGAAATCTTCGAGGTCGTGGCTTCATGCTCGAACTGCGCCGTCGAGTTCTTGGCTTCCATGTAGGGCACGGTGTGCGCGCCGCACTGGTCGCCGATCAGCAGCGAGTCGCAGTTGGTGAAGTTGCGGGCGTTGGTCGCCTTGCGGTGCGCCGAGACCTGGCCGCGATAGGTGTTCTGCGAGAAGCCGGCGGCGATGCCCTTGGAGATGATGCGGCTCGACGTGTTCTTGCCGAGATGGATCATCTTGGTGCCGCTATCGACCTGCTGATAGCCGTTCGACACGGCGATCGAATAGAATTCGCCGCTGGAATCGTCGCCGCGCAGGATGCAACTCGGGTATTTCCAGGTGATCGCCGAACCGGTCTCGACCTGCGTCCACGAGATCTTCGAGCGATGGCCACGGCAGTCGCCGCGCTTGGTGACGAAATTGTAGATGCCGCCCTTGCCCTCGGCGTCGCCGGGATACCAGTTCTGCACCGTCGAATATTTGATCTCGGCATCGTCGAGCGCCACCAGTTCGACGACGGCAGCGTGAAGCTGGTTCTCGTCGCGCTGCGGCGCCGTGCAACCTTCGAGATAGGAGACGTAAGCCCCCTCCTCGGCGATGATCAGCGTGCGCTCGAACTGTCCGGTGTTCTTCTCGTTCATACGAAAATAGGTCGACAGTTCCATCGGGCAGCGTACGCCCTTGGGCACGAAGACGAACGAGCCGTCGGTGAACACGGCGGAATTCAGCGTGGCGTAGAAGTTGTCGGAGGTCGGCACGACCGAGCCGAGATATTTCTTCACCAGCTCCGGATGCTCGCGGATCGCTTCCGAGATCGAACAGAAGATGACGCCGGCCTGCGCCAGCTCTTTCTTGAAGGTGGTGACGACGGAAACGGAATCGAACACGGCGTCGACGGCGACACGGCCCGATTTATAGACATTGTCGCTGGCTTCCTCGAGCTCTGAGGCGTCAGCCTTTTGCACGCCGGCGAGGATCTCCTGTTCCCGCAGCGGAATGCCGAGCTTCTCGTAGACCTTCAGCAGTTCGGGATCGACATCGCTGAGCGACGTCGGGCCGGGCGTGCTCTTCGGCGCAGCGTAGTAGTAGATGTCCTGGAAATCGATCTTCGGATAATGGACGCGCGCCCAGGTCGGCTCGTCCAGCGTCAGCCAGCGGCGATAGGCCTCCAGGCGCCATTCCAGCATCCAGGACGGCTCGTCCTTCTTGGCCGAAATGAAGCGGATGATGTCTTCGCTCAGGCCCTTGGGGGCCTTGTCCATCGCTATTTCGGTCTGGAATCCATATTTGTATTGGTCGACGTCGATCTTTCGGACCCGATCGATCGTGTCCTGCACAGCAGGCATATGCGTTCTCCATCCACGCCGGGGTCAAGGCCCGACAGTTTTCAAACTATGGCACTGCCAATCAACGCCGAAAAAAGCGCTCGCGGCAGCGTGAGTTTCATATAGTGCGTCTCGACCGGAAATTCACCCGGCCAACATGAAACGCACGGCTCTACCAGGCCGAAAGGCCCAAACTTGTCCAACCGCTCACGCGGCCTGGTCTCTATCCGCCTTTCGCCTGGCGGTCTGCCGTGCGGCGATCCCCGCCAGCGCGGTGCGGAACAGTTCGATATCCTCAGCGCCCGTCGCCGAACCGATCGACACGCGCAAGGCGCCAAGACTGTCGCCGTATCCCATGGCCTTCAGCACATGGCTCGGTCCGACCTTGCCCGACGAACAGGCGGAGCCGGCCGATAGCGCCACGCCGGCCAGATCGAAAGCGATCTGAGCGGTTTCGGCCTTGACGCCCGCAATAGCGAAGAATGTCGTGTTGGCAAGCCTTGGCGCACCCGTTCCAAAGATTTCCGCGTCCGGCACCAACATTTTCACGATGGCTTCGATCTCGTCGCGGCGCTGCCGCACCGCATCGATGGCCGGCAGCCCGGCCAGAGCCGCGCGTGCGGCGGCGCCAAAACCGGCAATGGCGGCGAGGTTTTCGGTGCCGCCACGGTGGCCCTTTTCCTGGCCGCCGCCATTGATCAGCGGCTTCGGCATCATCAGATCGGAGGCGGCGACGATGGCGCCGACGCCCTTGGGGCCGCCGATCTTGTGCGAGGACAGTATCAGATAATCAGCGTAACCCGCTGACATGTCGATTGAAACGCGCCCCGCAGCCTGAACGGCGTCGACGACGAGGATACCACCCGCTTCCTTGACGATCCCGGCGATGCGATCGATCGGCTGAATGACGCCGGTCTCGTTGTTGGCGGCATGGATGGCGACCAGCGGCAGGCCATCGGCCTTGTCATGCGCCACAAGCGCTGCGGCCAAGGCCGCAAGATCGGCGACGCCGTCGGCATCGACGCCGATCCGCGTCACCAGGCCGGCCGGAAAGCGCCCGCCGTTCAACAGACAGGGATGATCGGCTTCCGACACATAGAGCCGGCTCATGCGTATGGCGCCGCGTCCCATCTGCCAATCGGGTGAAAGCAGCGTCGAGGCGGCTTCAGTCGCGCCGGAGGTGAACACGATGTGCTCGGGCTTGGCGTTGACAAGTGCCGCCACGTCACGCCTTGCGGTCTCGATCAGGCGTCGCGCGGCGCGCCCTTCGGCATGGACCGAGGACGGGTTGGCGACGATATCGAGCGCCGCGACCATAGCCTCGCGGGCCACTGCAAGCAGCGGCGCACTGGCATTGTAGTCGAGATAGGCTCGTTTTGCGGCCATTTTCGTCCAGTTGGTCCCGTTAGAAGCCATTCCGCCGACGTATCGCGTTATTTCCTTGAAATTCCAAGGCGAGGCGTCCTATTTACGCGGCTTGCGGCGCGGGTGGCCCGGCTCGATGGCTTGCCACTCAGTTTTGAACAATTCTAAACTAGCTTCTAAGAAGACGCTCGCCCTGCGTCAAGGCCAGAGGAAGACATGTTCCGGGCGCCGCGCATTCGTTGCAAGTGGAGTATTTTATGCCTGAGGTCATTTTCACCGGTCCTGCCGGCCGCCTGGAGGGGCGCTACCAGCCTTCCAAGGAAAAGAGCGCGCCGATAGCCATCGTTCTGCACCCGCACCCACAGTTCGGCGGCACGATGAACAACAAGATCGTCTACGACCTCTTCTACATGTTCCAGAAGCGGGATTTCACGACGCTTCGCTTCAATTTCCGCGGCATTGGCCGCAGCCAGGGCGAATTCGATCACGGCACCGGCGAATTGTCGGATGCCGCCGCAGCGCTGGATTGGGTGCAGTCGCTGCATCCGGATTCCAAGAGTTGCTGGGTCGCCGGTTACTCCTTCGGCTCCTGGATCGGCATGCAGCTTTTGATGCGCCGGCCGGAGATCGAAGGTTTCATCTCGATCGCGCCGCAGCCCAACACCTATGACTTCTCGTTCCTGGCGCCCTGCCCGTCATCGGGCCTGATCATCCATGGCGATGCCGACAAGGTGGCGCCACCAAAGGATGTGCAAGGCCTGGTCGACAAGCTGCACACGCAAAAAGGCATCACCATCACGCAGAAGACGTTGCCCGGCGCCAACCATTTCTTCTCCAACGACGCCGACCTGTTGCTCGAGGAATGCGCTGATTATCTCGACCGCCGGCTTGCCGGTGAATTGTCGGATCCGCGGCCGAAGCGGCTGAGATAGACGGGGAAGAACTGCAGCCACGTACGAGCCTCCTCGTCTCAGGGAAAGGCGCACGCCAGGGGCGGTTCGAGCCGAACCGAGCGTTCAGGCCTTCCTTGTCGGTCCGACCAGCCGAAATGTGTTCTTGCGGACCGGCAGTCCGGACGGCATCGGACGAAAGATGAAGCCGAGCCGGGCAAAGAGCAGCCCGCAGGCCAGCGCGAAGGCGCAGCCGAGGCCGAAGCCGGCAACAGTGTCGCTGGGATAGTGCGCGCCGACGAAGACCCGCGTCGAGGCAATGCAAGCCGTGATCGCCAATGCGATGTACCAGCGCCTTGGAAACAACAGCAGAGCGACGCCGAATACGGCGCCCATGGTCGTGGCATGGCCGGATGGGAAGCCGGCGAAACGCGCATCAAAAGCGAAGGGATGCAAGGCCAGCACACCAAAGTCGCCGAAATAGAGCGGGCGAGCCCGACCGATCGCGTATTTCAGCACATTGACGGTGAGGCCCGACAGGCCGACGGCGCCCAGCACCAGAAAAGCCAGGCAGGTCCAGTTGTAGACGAGCATCAGCGAGCGCCTTGAGAGGCTTCGCCAGTCCGTCAGGTTCGCGGCAACGAGCAGAAGCGCCGACGGGATGAGATACCAGCCACCCAGGCCGAACTGCGTGAAAAAGTCGGCAAGCCGGACAAATTTCGCCGACCACTGGCCGTGAAGCATTCCGGCCGGCGTGTCGAGGCGGACGAACGTTGCTGCCGTCAACAAAACCCAGACCAGCACCCAGACTGACCACAAAATGTTCGGGTATCTGGCCGGACGGACGGCAAAGCGCCTTTTGACGATCTGCATCGTATCGCGAAAATTGTCGAGGGACCGGCGCCCTAGCCCAAGGAGCAGGCCGGAAACGGAAGGGCGCGATTTTACCAACATCTGAAATTCGACCCCATTGTTGCCGTCATGGGCATCGACGAGCCGTCATTGGGCCACACGATAGAGGCCGAGAGACAGTTTGTCTCCCGACGAATAGTTGAGCCCATCGATCCGCGCCACTCGGTTTGCCGACTTGCCTTGTGCAGCCAGCAGGCCGTTCAGTTTCTGCTCGTCGCCGACCTGTGCCAGCGCCAGCGCGCAGGCCGGGTCGCCAAGCAGATGTCTGGCGACGCCATCGACATCGGTCAGCACCGTCTTCGTGCCCACCAGGAACACCAGGCTCGGCTCGTGATATTCCGCCGAGGCGAGCACCGTGGTCTCGCAGGGCCTGTTGGCACGGACCGCCGCCTCGACGGCCGGGCTCAGCCAGATCGGCTTCAGCGAAGGCGCGATAACGCCGAACAGCAGTCCATAGGTGATGCCCGCACAAACCGCGATGGCGCCGATGCGGCGCAGCGGCACTTGCAGCTGCCGCGAAAAGGCGAAATAGCCCGCCGCCAGTGCTGCCGCGGCCGCCGGAATGCTCCACCAGGAGAAGGTGCCGGTGAGGTAGATCGGCGCTCCGATGCAGACCGCCGCCAGGCCGAGGCTGACCACGACCAGACCGAATGCTGTCGACCACCACAACCAATTCTGCCAGCGTTTGAGCGGCGCATTCGCCTCCTGCGGCGACAACGTCAGCAGCCAGCCGATCAGCAGCGCCATGCCGGGATAGGCCGGCAGGACATAGTGCGGCAGCTTGGTCGGGATCAGCTCGAACACCAGCCAGAACGGAATGTACCAGGCGAGGCAGAAACGCAGCCGCGGATCGTCGCGCAACCGGTTGAGGGCCTGGAGCCCGGCGCCGACCGCGATCAGGCCGAAGGGCCACATGAACAGCGAATAGGTCAGCATGTAGAAACCGGGCGGCAGGCCGTGCGACTCCTCACCAGACGCGACCTTGGCCACCATGTCCTTGCCGACGGCATCCTGCAGAAAGGCGCCGCCGCTCTTCCAGGTGATGAGCGCGACCCAGGGCAGCACGATGAGCAGCACCAGAGCGACGCCGCGCCCGAGCTTCAGCTTCAGGATCCAGCGCCAGTCGCGCTCAAAGGCGAAAAGGGTGGCGACCGTCAGCACCGACAACAGCGGGGCGACGGGTCCTTTGATAAGGATCCCCAGGCCTTGGGCCACCCAGAAGACCCACGGCAGATGGGCGGCTATCGGTTCCTTTCGCCGCGACGCCAGATAGATCTGGGAGAGCGCGCCTTGAGCCGCGACGCAGCAAGCCAGCAGCATCGCGTCGGTCTTGGCGTCGCGGCCCTCGAAGGCGGTGGCGAAGATCGCCGCCATCATCAGACCGGCGGCGAGACCCGCATTTGCCCCGAAGAGCTTCGTGCCTGTCCAGGCGATACCGACGACGGCCAGGGCAATGCCAAGCATGGAGACGAGGCGATAGACCCAGATCGGCGCCGCCGCGCCCTCGCCGCTCAGCGCCACGGCCGCCGATTGAAGCCAGTAGATGCCGATCGGCTTCTTGTAGCGCGAGGCATCCTGAAAACGGATGTCGACATAGTCGGAGGTTTCGACCATCTGCTTGGTGGCCTGGACAAAACGCGACTCGTCGCGGTCGACTGGCGGAAGGCTCATCAGGCCGCCGAAAGTCATCAGCAGGCTGAACAGAAAGAGGAGGAGATAGTTCCTGTTCATCGCGGGAGCTTTCCGGGTCTGATCTGCGGGATGGCCCCGTCGTGGCGCTTCGGCCCTGCCCCTGCGCGGCGCCTCAATACGCCAGCCAAAAGAATGAGGCAAGAAGTGGGCTTGGCCATCTAGGGCTCCGAACTCAGGTAAAACCTGACGGCAGCCAGTTCAGCGGTGTCGGCAGCTTCTGTACCGGCAGCTTTTCACGATAGGAATTTTTTCTTGACTCTGTGCCCTCAGCTATGGTACATATTCCTCTATGGTGCTGATTTGCGCCAGTGACCCGCCGCACAGGCGGGTTTTTCGTTTCCGTCAGCCTACGCGCCGGCGAAGGCTCCGAAGGAACCCGTTAACCCGAGTCGTTGCCCTGCTTGGCCACCCGCCCGGGCCGCAAAACCGGAAACCACTTTTGCTGATCGCGCTTGGATGCTAAACGCCCGCGTTCATGCACGTCCGAGCGACAGCGGCCGGGTGCTTTCGGGAAAGAAACAATGTCCGCCTTCAAATCCGATTTCCTGCGCACGATGAGCGAGCGCGGTTTCATCCACCAGACTTCGGATGATGCCGGCCTGGACAATATCTTCGCCAAGGAGACGGTGACCGCCTATATCGGCTTCGACGCGACCGCCAAAAGCCTGCATGCCGGCTCGCTGATCCAGATCATGATGCTGCACTGGCTGCAGCAGACCGGTCATCGGCCCATCGCGCTGATGGGTGGCGGCACCTCAATGATCGGTGACCCGTCCTTCAAGGACGAGGCGCGCAAGCTGCTGACCCCGCAGGATATCGACGACAACCTCGCCGGCATCCGCCGCAATTTCATGCCATACCTCAAATTCGGCAGCGGTCCGAACGACGCCATCATGATCAACAACGCCGACTGGCTGATGGAGATCAACTACGTCAATTTCCTGCGCGACGTCGGCCGTCACTTTTCCGTCAACCGCATGCTGGCCTTCGATTCCGTCAAGCTCCGGCTCGATCGCGAGCAGTCGCTGTCGTTCCTCGAATTCAACTACATGATCCTGCAGGCCTATGATTTCGTCGAGCTCTACAAGCGTCTTGGCTGCCGCCTGCAGATGGGTGGCTCCGACCAGTGGGGCAACATCATCAACGGCATCGATCTCGGCCACCGCATGGAGAACGCGCAGCTTTATGCGCTGACCACGCCGCTGCTCACCACCTCGTCAGGCGCCAAGATGGGCAAGTCTGCCTCGGGCGCGGTCTGGCTCGATGCGGAGATGCTGAGCCCCTATGAATTCTGGCAGTACTGGCGCAACACCGAGGATGCCGACGTTGCCCGCTTCCTGAAACTCTACACGACGCTGCCCCTGGACGAGATCGCGCGGCTCGAGCGGCTCGGCGGATCCGAGATCAATGAGGCCAAGAAGATCCTCGCCACCGAGATCACCGCCTTGCTGCATGGCCGCGCAGCCGCGGAGACAGCAAGCGAAACCGCGCGCAAGACGTTCGAGGAAGGCGCGCTCGCCGAATCGCTGCCGAGCGTCGAGGTGGAGAAGGCCGCTCTCGAAGCTGGTGTCGGCGTCTTGTCGCTGCTCGTCACCGCCGGACTGGCGGCGTCGAACGGCGAGGCGCGGCGGCATGTGCAGGGCGGCGCCGTGCGCCTTAACGACGAGCCTGTCAGCGACGAGCGCCGGCTGGTGACTTCAATGGATTTGGGTCCGGAAAACGCCGTAAAGCTTTCCTTGGGAAAGAAAAAACACATTCTGGTGCGGCCGGCTTGAGGCCACTCACCGGTATTCGAAGATCGACCTGAATATACCGGGCGCGATGACCGACAGCGGATTGATGTCGAGCAGCGGCTTGTTGGCATTGCCCTTGAGCCGGTAGGTCACGCCGATCAGGCCGCGGTCGCGGCCATTGCCGAGCAGCGCGCCGACGATGGGCAGTTCACCGAAGATGCGATTGAGGCCATAGACCGGCATGAACGTGCCGGTCATGTCCATGTTGTTGTTCTGGTCGTAGAGCGTGCCCTGGAACGTCGTACCGATGCGCGGGCCGCGCAGCACGCCATTGGCCAGTTTCAGGTAGCCGCTGCCCTTGTCGATCTCGGCATAGCCGCGCTCGAACTTCACCCGCGACGTGTCCAGCTTACCCTTGACCGCCTGATTGAGGCTGCGGTTGTCGCCGGCCGGCGTGGTCGAGACGATGGAGGCCAGTTTCGGCTCGTTGACCACGAAAAAGTTGCTGGTGTCGACCTTGCCCTTCAGCGCTCCGTCGCTCGGCCCCGCCAGCGCAAGGGTGATCGTTCCGCCTTCCATATGCTCATAGATGTTGAGGAACCTGAGGACGGCGCCAGCGTCCGCGGACTGCATGTTGAGGGCGCGTCGGCCGGCACCGGTGGTGTTGCTGATGGTTATGGCAGCGCCCGAACTTGCCATGGCGCTGACCTTCAGCCCGTTCACCCGCGATCCGGCCGCACTGTAGTCGAGCTTCAAATTAGACAATTGCTCGTCGTGGAAACCGGTCAGCTGATCGACATCGGCGCTGACGGAAATGGCGTCGGAACCTGTCGTCTTGGTGGCCGTATCCACATCCGAAGTGAACTGCTTGATGAGCGATCGGGCATCCAGGGCATTGCCTGTTATGTCGACCGCATAGCTCTTGCCGGATCGCTTCACCGACACCGCGACGTCGTCGCCCCTGTTCAGGGTGACCTTGCTGAACCGCGCCGACGACAAGCTACCATTGACCAGCACGATGCTGCCGTCGATGGAGAAACTCTCTCCGTCGAGGTTGAAGTCGGACAGCGTCGTCGTATCGCCGGCCTTGGTCATGACGAATGTGACATTGGCGGGGACCCCCGCGCCCTTGCTCCAGCCCGCCCAGGGGATGTCCAGCCTGGCATTGGTCAGATCGGCCGAGACGTTCTGGTTGCCGCTCCCGTTCTTGTCGATCGCGACTTTCACCGTTCCGGCAAGCAGCGGCTTCAGACCCGGCATGGCGGCGGCGCGGACCTTGTCGTCGAGGACCATGGCCACCTTGCGGCTGCGCGCCGGTCCATCATCCCTGAGCGGCTCGATCAGGTCGAGTTCGGCCGGAATGCCGTTCAGCGACGCCTTGGCGGAGATCACCGCCTTAACGGGGTCGACGGTGATCGAACCGTCGGCATCCGTCACGGTCTGCCCCTCGAAGGGCTTGGCCAACGACATGCCGGTGTAGTCGAGCGACACCAGCCAATCGAGCTTCGAGGAGTCGACGCCGGACTGCAGCGGAATATTCGCCCTGACGTGGCCGGTGACGCTGCCCGACAGTTCTTCCGGCAGAATGCCGACATGACGCATGGCGTTGATCGGCTCGTAGGATGCGAGTTCGGCAACGGCGGATGCGTCGCCGTCGACGTCGATGTCGAGCGCGCCGATGACCGGCGGGTGATTGGCCGCCTTGATCGCCAGCGTGCCATTGCTGGCCGCCACGGTGCGGCCGCTGGGCATATAGACGGTGCCAGAGGACAGGGAGATATCGACATCGTTGCCGTGAAAGCCGACGACGCCAACCGCGTCGCGTATCGGCGGAATGCGGCCGGCCGTGTCGAAGCGCGAACCCTCGATCTGGAAGCGGCCGAATATTTCGTCGGCGGACAGCGGCACGCCGTTGCCCAGCCGGCCCGGCACGACCTGGAACTGGAGGTTGGCGTCGACGACGCGGCCGCCGAACAGATTGGCGAGCACCCACAGCCGCGCGTTGCGCGCCGAAAACCACGGCCACAGCTGCTTGACGTGAGAGACCTGCATGTTGTGGATATTGACGGCAAGGTTGATCCCCGGCGCCTTGCCGTCGACGAACGCCACGGCAGCGGTGCCAAGCACTTCGCTGGAGGCAGCGGACCGAAGCGCGATCTGGTCGGCGACCAGTCTGTGGCTCACCGTGTTGTAGACACCGGCAATCCGGGCGAGGAAGGTCAGCGCTGGCTCAGGCGACTCCGAAGGCGCAAGCGACGAACCGTC
The DNA here is from genome assembly GCF_040323315.1 of Mesorhizobium sp. M0047. NCBI lineage: Bacteria > Pseudomonadati > Pseudomonadota > Alphaproteobacteria > Hyphomicrobiales > Phyllobacteriaceae > Mesorhizobium > Mesorhizobium sp. M0047. The sequence continues at coordinate 173,984 of NZ_JAMYUW010000010.1, forward strand.
GCTTGTCAGGTCATAGCGATAGGAAGGCTCCTCACCCGCCGCTCCGCTTGCCGGCTTCGGCCCGATCGAACCCGCGAAATCGAATGTCGAGCGACCAGTCTTCAGCAGCAACCTGTCGACCTGGACCTTGTTGCTGCCGGCAACAAGCGTTGCGTCGACATCGACGTCGGCCGGCAGCAGCCCGCGCGTGCCTAGATCGAGAACGGAACCCGTCGACGACAAAAGAGCCGTCAGCCGCGATGCATTGGCGCCCGATCCTTCCGATCCCGTCAGCTTCAGCGCGACAGCGCCCAACTTCCCGGCGGCGGCCGCGGGACCGTTGGCATCCGCCAGGTCGATGATGGCGTCCAGCGCCGTGACGCGGTGTGCCGCGATGTCGCGGGTGGCGGAAGCGGCAACGGTAACCGTCCTGCCGTTGACATCCGCCTTGGATGAAAACTGCATGCCGCCCGGTCCCGATTGCACGACGGTGGCGTCGGTTATCTTGAAGAGGTTGATCGTTCCGGTTTCAGGCAGCACGAATTCGACATTGCGAAGATCGATCTGGCGCAGCGAATCTTCCCGCACGGCATCAAGCGCGCGGTTGACGTTTCCGAACACCGCATTGGACAGCTTCTCCGGGTCGATGAGGCCGTCCGCATTGCGCAGGGCGGCGGTCCAGTCGCCGCCGGACGGCATCGCCGCCACGACTATGCGAGCATCGGAGATCCTGGCGCTGGTCAGCCGCACATCCCCCCACAGCAGCGGAACCAGGCGCACGCCGAATCGCACGCGGCCGGCATCGGCCATCGGCTTGCCGTCGGCAGTCTTCAGGCTGACGTCGCTGACCTGGAGCGCTATGAAACTCGAACTGTCGAGCGTGATGCGCGCCGGCCCGACCGCGACATTGACATCGACGCCGGCCAGTTTCTCAAGAGCCGTTTCCGCCTCGATGCGAAGCCGGTCGGCCCCGATGCCGGAGGCGCCAACCAGATAAACGAGCACGGCGGCCAGCAATACAAGAGCGACCAGACTGGCGAACAGCCGCGACAAGATGCGAAAGCCGCGTCCGATCCGCGCCTGACCGAGCGGCGGCACGCGACACGCCGACGGGAAAGCCGCCAGGTCGGTGATCTCGCCACGCCTGAACCGGATCTTCTTGTGCTGCGGTTGCTCCTGATCCAAGCAATTTTCCGTTGTACGAACTCGATCGTGGACGACTCCCCGCTCGACACTATATCGGTGTGGCTTCGCGCGTAACCTCAAACAAGGGCATCGGTATGGCTGACCTCGACGTAGGCGATCTTGCGCCGCAATTCGATCTGCCGCGCGACGGCGGCGGATCGCTCAGCCTTGCCGCATTCTCCGGCAAGCCCATTGTCCTCTATTTCTATCCGCAGGATGACACAACAAGCTGCACGCAAGAGGCGATCAGCTTTTCGCAGCTGAAGCCGGATTTCGAGAAGGCGGGCGCCGTGGTGATCGGCCTGTCGCCCGACACCGCCAGGAAGCACGACAAGTTCAAGTCGAAATACAATCTGACCATCGACCTTGCCGCCGACGAGGAGCGCAAAGTGATCGAGGCCTACCATCTGTGGGTCGAGAAATCGATGTATGGCCGCAAATACATGGGCGTCGAGCGCGCGACGTTCCTGATCGGTCGCGACGGACGGATCGCCAGGATCTGGCGCAAGGTCCGCGTCAAGGGCCATGCCGAAGAGGTGCTCGAGGCCGTTCGCGCGCTTTGAGCGCTTACCGCACGGCTGTTCGTGCCTTCCCCCCAAACCTTATGCTCGCCTGACGGGTGCCGCCGCAAGCCGGTGCACAACAAGCCTTTGTTAACCTTAATAATGTGTAGTCAAGCTGTCGTGGTGTCGTAACCGAAAGCTTGGTCCCGTGAACGCAACCGGTCAGTCAGCAGTCTTCGGCAGGCGCAAGGAGCCCCATACGGTCATCATCGCCCGGGGCAATGAGATCAGGCACTTCACGATCCGTCCCTGGCTCGCGGCTTTTGTCGGCTCGGCGCTGGCCGCCATTGCCATCGGCTACCTCATGGCCACCTCTTATCTCGTGCTGCGTGACGATTTGATCGGCGCAACCACGGCGCGGCAGGCACGCATGCAGCAAGCCTATGAAGATCGCATTTCGGCGCTTCGCGCCCAGGTCGACCGCATCACCAGTCGCCAGTTGCTCGACCAGCAGCTGATGGAAACCAAGGTCAGCGAGTTGCTGGAACGGCAGAGCCAATTGACCCAGCGCCACGGTCGGCTTGGCCCGCTGCTCGATCGAGCGGAGAACGAAGTCGGCGCGACGCCAGCCGAAGATCCGGCAGCGGAGGGCAAGCCGGACAAACGCGCCGAAGTGACCGGCAGCATCAAGGAGCCTGCGCAGAACTATGCGGTCGCCAGCCTGAGCGTCGACCTCGGCGCCGGCGACACCAGGCCGTTTTCACTGTGGTCGACCCGTACCGATCCGCTGCCCAACGATTCAGCCGCCGATCGCGCCGACAAATTGTTCGTGTCGATCAACCAGTCGCTGAAATCCATCGAGAATGACCAACTGACCCGCATCAGCACACTTGCCGACAACGCCTACAAGAGCGCCGACGCGATCACACAGGCGCTTCAGGCAGCGGGACTGCCGGTCGACAGCGATTTCGGCAAGGGCGATAGCGATGTCGGCGGACCGCTGATCCCGCTCGACTCCTCGATGAAGTTCGACAGCAAGGTCAAGGAATTGGACGAAGCGCTTGACGCGCTAGACCATCTCAAGAAGGAAGCGCGCCGGCTGCCGCTCACCAACCCGGCGCCGGGTCATTCCGTCACCAGCCCGTTCGGGGTGCGCACCGACCCCCTTCTCGGCACCGCGGCACTCCATTCCGGCATGGATTTCAGGGCGCCGATCGGCATGGCAGCCAAGGTCACGGCTCCCGGTATCGTCACCAAGGCAGGCTGGAACGGCGGCTATGGCCGCATGGTGGAAGTCGACCACGGCAATGGTTTTGCGACGCGTTACGGACATCTCAGCGAAATCGACGTGACCGTGGGCGAGAAACTGGATGCCGGCGCCGTCATCGGCAAGACCGGCAGCAGCGGCCGCTCGACCGGCCCGCATCTGCATTATGAAGTCCGCCACAATGGCGAAGCGATCGATCCACTGCGCTTCCTCACCGTCGGCCGGAAGGTCGCACAGTACCTCTGAGGAATGCAGGCCGGGAGCTGAATCCCGCTCTCAGGCAATCGAGCCGTTCGGCCAACCTCTATCTCGCGCAGACCTCATTCCTTTTTCGGACTCTTGTCGCCGTTCGGGCTTTCCCCTTGCGGGGCGGACGCAGATTGTCGAAGCCTGGTCGGCATCCAACACGTTCCACCTCAGCCTCAAATGGCACCAGCGTCGACATGCCCGGCGCCGTCTTTGCCGCTTAGCTCTTTTGCGGGAGCGTGGACCGTTCCGGCCGATGCATGCCGGCAAGCAGCCATTTGATGCGCCCCGTGATGGTGCGCCGCTTTAGCTTTGTCACCTTTGAAAAGTACTCTTCAGGGTGAACGCGATCAAGGAACGCAGGGGCGACCGGGACGAGACCATGATTTCTTGCGGTCTCGTCGTCAGCCAAAAAGATCAGGTTTTGCCGGTAATAAACGGGGATTGACGTGTCAGTCCAAATCACCGGCCGGATTATGTCGTAGGCTTTGAAGCCGCATGTTTCGAAGGCATTTGCCCAATGGCTTTGCCATTGTTCGTTGATGTGGTGCATGCCGCCCTGAAACGGAATAGCGGCAGAAAACAGCACTGCCGGCGCACTACGGCACAGCCACTCGACGGCTCTGAGAGACGCCGGGCCAGAGATATGCTCCAGCACTTCTGCCGAAATCGCCAAATCGAATCGCCCAAGGTCGGGCAACTCTTCTTCAAAATTCGCTTCGGTGAGTTCGTGTGGCGCGATGAGCCTCTGCTCTGCGGGCACCCAAGGTCCGTCGATACCTCTTATTTTCTGCACGCCCAGGCGTTTTGACGCGGCGAGCCACGATCCCGTAGCTGTTCCAAAGTCGACAATGGATTTCGGCCGCAGTAGGCTAATTAAAGGCCGCAGGACCGTTTCAGCAATACCAACCTCCCGGCTGCGAGATTCAAAGAATGCCGGTCCGTACTCCTTGCTTAAGTCTTTGCCCACAAAACTTCCCCCTCCAAAAACTGGCCCTGTACCAGAATTCGAGTGCGCGAGCGACAGTAAAGATCAAGCCCCTCAGAGTTTCGCACTGCCTTCCTCGCTTGTGGGTCGACTGGTTCACTCACCCTTGGCGCGGTTCGACATGGTGGCAATCGGCCTACGACGACGCGTGAGCAGGTCCTGAACCGGGTGTGCGGTCCACGGCCTTCTCTGGATTTGGATTCGCCTCACCGATTTATTTTTGAATTCCATTTGACTGAATAAATAACAGGTGCCAAGCTAGTCTCTCCTAAGGGCGCGCAAATCATGGCACTGCGGGGGACCAATCAGGAGTTCGGGCGGCCGTACAACCGGCGCATCGTGCTTGAGTCCATCCGCCTGCATGGGCCGATCGCCCGCGGCGAGATCGCCCGGCGCGTCGGGCTCACCGTCCAGACCGTATCGACCATCGTTCGCGAGTTGGAAGAGCAAGGCTATATCCTGTCGCTGCGCGAAGAGCCTAAGGGGCGCGGCCTGCCCCCGGCGACCCTGCGCATCAATCCCGAGGGCGGCTATGCCGTCGGTGTTCACATTACCCCGCTTGGCATCAGTGCAGCCTTGATCAATCTGAGCGGCGACGTCATCGAGAGCACCTATCGCGAGGCGCCGAACGCGACGCCGGACCATGCCTTCGATTTGATCGGAGCGATGGTGATCGAATTGACCCGACTGCGGGCTGGAGGGCGCGTGCTGGGCGTGGGATTGGCCCTGCCCGGGCCATTCGATGTCGAATCCATGAGTTTCGTCGGTCCGACCACCATGACCGGTTGGAAGGGTGTGGCGCTTGGTGAGCGATTGGCGACTTCCACCGGGCTGCCGGCCTTCTTTGAAACCGACATGGCGGCTGCAGCCATGGGCGAGCGCCTCTATGGCCTCGGCGCCCAGTTTTCCGAATACTACTATCTCTATTTCGGCGTCGGCCTTGGCGGGGTCATGGTTCATGACGGCTCCGCATTGCGCGGCGCCTGGGGAAATGCCGGCGAGATCGGGCACATTCCCGTCGTTCCCGGTGGCGAGGCTTGCCCGTGCGGCAACCGAGGCTGTCTCGAACGCTACCTGTCGCTCGAAGCGCGGGGGCGTTGGACCGGCGGCGAGGCCGAATGGGTGGCCGAAGTCGCACCGATCTTTCACAATGCCGTCGCCACCATCGAGAACCTGTTCGACCCTGAAACGGTCATCCTCGGCGGGCTGGCATCCACCGATCTGCTCGAACGGCTGGCTGGTTCGACTGTCGGCCTGCACAACTCCGTTTCGGCACGGCAGGACCGCACGACACCTCGAATCCTCGTCGCGCGCGGCGGCCAACATTCGGTGTTGCGCGGCGCTGCCGCCCTTGCGGTTTCCGGCGTGCTGTCGCCTCGCTTCGGCCAGATGTTCGCTGCCGAACGTGAACGCGAGCGCGACCTTCTCAAAGGCAGGGAGATTGCGGCATGAACGAACCCTTGCTGGTGCTCGACAACGTCACCAAGAATTATGGCGCCATCGAAGCGCTCAAGGGGATCAGCTTCTCGATCGGCAAGGGCGAAGTCGTGGCGCTGCTCGGCGACAACGGCGCCGGCAAATCGACACTGGTCAAGATCATCGCTGGCGGGCTGGAGCCGACCTCGGGCCGCATGCTGTTCGAAGGCAAGGAGTTCCTTGCCCGAACACCCGCCGAGGCCAAAGCGGCGGGCATCGAGACCGTCTACCAGGACCTGTCGCTGTGCACCAATGTCGACGTGGTCGCCAATTTCTTCATGGGCCGCGAGATTACCAGGAAGGTTCTTGGCATTCCCGTGCTCGATGAGCGCGCCATGGAAGCCGTCGTCGGCAAGGCGCTGGCCAGTGCCGGCACCCGTATTCCGTCGCTGCGCACCAATGTCGAGCACCTTTCGGGGGGTCAGCGGCAAGCCATCGAACTCAACCGCTTCGTGCACTGGGGCGGCAAGCTGGTGCTGCTCGACGAACCGTTCGCAGCCCTTGGTGTCGAGCAGACGCGGCGCGGTCTCGACATGATCCGCCAGGTGGCCAACCAGGGCATCGGCGTCGTCATCATCACTCACATTATGCAACAGGCCTTCCAGGTCGCCGATCGGATCGTTGTGATCCGGCAAGGCGTCGTGGCGGGCGACGTCGCACGCAATAAAACAAGTCCCGACGCGGTGATCAACATGATCACCGGGGAGACGCTTGCCGGTGCCGGACCGGCGGGCTGAGGGACAAAAAGAGGGGTCCGGCTTAAGAGGAGCGAACGACATGAAGCGAATACTTCTTGCTGTCTTCGGTATCCTGGCATTGGCCTTTGCCACGCTCACGCCGGCATTCGCGCAGTCCAAGGGTATCGTCTACTATCTGGTGCCGACACTGCTGGATGAGTTCCAGACCGGCTCGGTGAGCGCTCTGGAGCTGTTCCTGAAGCAGACCGGCTATGAGATGAAGACGCTGAACGCCGACAACAAGACCGACGCTCAGCAATCGCAGATGAACGACGTCATCGCGCTGAAGCCGGCGGCCATCATTCTGGCGGCCGTCGATTTCAATGCGCTGAAACCGTCCGTCGAGGCCGCCCGTGCGGCCGGCATCCCCGTGGTCGAGTTCGACCGCCAGATCACCGCTACGCCCTCCGACTTCACCTCTGTCGCCGGAACGGTCGAGATCGGCTACGTCGCCGCCGACCAGGCCCAGAAACTGCTGAAAGCCAAGAACGGCTCGGTGAAGGGCAAGGTGCTGCAAGTGCTCGGCGATCCGGGTGACCCTTATACGCTCGACATCCAGAAGGGCTTTGAGGAGAAGATGAAGGCGTTCCCGGACGTCAAGATCATCTCGCTTCCGGCCATGCAGTGGGCGGCGGATGCAGCCGGGACTATCGTCAACGACCAGATCCTTGCAAACCCCGACATAGACCTCATCTTCAGTCATGCCGCGCACCTGTCGGTCGCTGCCGTCGCCTCGCTCGAGGCCGCCGGCAAGAAGCCGGGTGACGTCATGCTGATGAGCTCGAACGGCGCGCCGGTCGGACTCGACCTGATCCGCAAGGGCTGGCTCAACGTCGAAGTCGAGCAGCCGCTTTACGCGCAAGCCGCGGCTGTCGCCATGTTCATGGACAAGATCGTCAAAAAGGAAGAGATCAAGCCCGGCGAATACGACGTGCTCGGCCTGAAATCGACCGTGACCAAGGAAGCCTGGGGCCCGAACATCAAGATCCCCGGCGCCGCCATCACCAAGGAAAATGTCGACAACCCGGCCTTCTGGGGCAACCAGAAGCCGCCGACGGACACCATCAAGTCCGTCGAATAGTCATCTGAAAGCGCTCCGGGCCGTAGTGGCCCGGAGCCTGCCCTTTCACAACGCCGCGTCCGAAAGGACGCCGTGGCGAATTTGACTCCGCGCCTGAATCCGACGGAATCGAATTGATTTCGCGGGGGCATGCGCCAACCGGATCATCCTATGAACCCGCGCACACGCAAAGCCCTGGAGTTCGTTCTCGATAACCTCGTCTGGTTCATGCTGCTGTTCGTGCTGGCGGTATTCTCCATCTTTGTCCCGAACTATTTCCAGCTCGGCATCTTCGCCAACATCATCGAGGCTTCGAGCGTGCTCGGCGTCATGTCGATCGGCCTGGCGCTGGTCATCATCGCCGGTCACATGGATCTGTCGGTGGAATCCGTGGCCGCGCTCAGTGCCATGGCCGTCGGCATCTTGTTCTGCTCGGCTGGGATTGGTCTTGGCGTCCAACTCCACCCGGAATGGATGATGGTTCCGGTGTCGCTGCTGCTGGCGCTTGCTGTCGGCGGCATCATCGGCGCCGTCAACGGGTACCTCGTGGTCAAGGTCAAGATGAGCGCCTTCATCATCACGCTGGCGTCCTACATCTGGGTACGCGGCCTTGTGCTGGTCGTTTCGGGCGGCCGCTCGGCGCAGGACCTGGCGCCGGCCATCCGCTGGTTCGGCATCCAGCGCCTTATCGGCCTGCCGCTCACCGCCTGGATCGCGGTTGGCTGCTTCGTCGTCTTCTCGCTGATCATGGCCAAGACGCCGTTCGGCCGGCATCTGGTCATGATCGGCGGCAACGAGACGGCAACTTTTCGCGCCGGCATCCGCGTCAACCGCAATCTCGTCATCGCCTTCGTTCTCGCCGGCGCGATCGCCGGCCTTGCCGGCTGGCTGCTGGCGATCCGCACGTCAGGAGCCACCGCCAATCTCGGCGTCGGCCTGCTGTTCAACGCTTTCGCCGCGGTGGTGATTGGCGGCGTCAGCCTGAAAGGCGGTGTCGGCACCTTGCCCGGCGTCTATGCCGGCGTGCTGCTGCTCTCAGCTATCAACACGGCAATCAACCTGATGGGCTTGCCGGCCAATTTCACACAGGTAATCCATGGCCTGTTGGTTCTGGCCGCAGTGCTGCTCGATGCCTTCAAGCAAACCATCCGCCAGAGGCTCGCATGACAGGACTGCTCGCATGACCGACCGACTGAAGGACAAGGTGGCGCTGATCATCGGCAGCGCCCGCGGCATCGGCAAGGGCATTGCACGGCGCTTCGCCGAAGAGGGTGCTCGGCTGGTCCTCGCCGACACGGAGGATGGGGCCGGACAAGCGACCGCGGACGAGCTCGCCGTCCCTTTCATCCGCACCGACATCTCGCTGATGGCCGATGCCGAGGCAGCCGTGGCACTGGCGCTCAAACAACACGGCCGCCTCGACATCATCGTGCAGAATGCCGGCATCTATCCCTGGCAGTTGATCGAAAACACCAGTGCCGACGACTGGGACCGTGTCATGGCGGTCAATCTACGCGGCACCTTCAATGCCAGCCGCGCCGCTCTGGTGCCGATGAAGGCGCAAGGCTTCGGCCGCATGCTCTACACCTCGTCCATCACCGGCCCACACGTCACCAGCCCGGGCCACGGCCACTATTCCGCCAGCAAGGCCGGCATCAACGGCTTCATCCGCGCTGCAGCGCTCGAATTCTCCGGCTACGGCATCACCGTCAACGGCGTCGAACCAGGCAACATCCTGACCGAAGCGATCGAGCTGCATCGCGGCGCGGCCTACATCAAGAACATGGAGGATTCCATTCCTCTCGGCCGCCTTGGCAGCCCGCGCGACGTCGCCAACGCCTTCCTGTTCCTGGCTTCCGACGATGCCAGCTACATCACCGGCACGACCATTGTTGTCGACGGCGGACAGCTGTTGCCCGAGGGCAATGATTTCAGGCTTTTGCCGCCTTGAGCATTGCGCTCGCATTGGCGAGTGACTCAGCCTCGCACTTCGGCGACGGCTTGACCGCTCGCGGACGGTGCGGCGAACCTCGGCAGCGACCGCCGGGCAATTGGCTGTGTTCGGCTTCTCAGGACCTTAGCTTCCCGACCGAAGCGCGGAGAACGCGTGATGATCAGTGCGCGCGGCAATTCGCGGAACAATCGACCGTGCCATCGGTTCTTCTCCAGGAAGGAGTTCAGCCATGAGCAAGAAACCCCCACCGGTCCCAGCCGAAAATCGGAGTCCCAAGGGTGTCGGCGAACGCAAGTCGGTTCGGCTCGATGAGGCGAGCAAACGCCAGGCTCCCAACCCCGAGAAGCAGGGCCAGCAAGGCAATATCAACGTCAACACCACTCATCAGATCAATCAGCAAGACCGCTGAGGCGAGAAAGATGTCCACGTCCAAGAAAACCCCTGCGAGCATCCGGCAGGGTGGCCCTGGCGCTTCACACGAAAATGCCAAGGCTCCGCTCAAGATCAACAAACCGCCCGCGGATTCCGACCAGCGCAAGCGCAGCAGGATATCTGGAGGCGGCGGCGAGCGTGACAGCCACCATACGCATGACGCAGAAAGGAAAGGTGGCGGCACCAGGCCAGCGCACCAACCACAATCCGGCTGAGCAGAAATCGAAGGATGAACGACCGGGAGCCGTGAGTGGCGTCTCCGTACGGGACCGCCAGCTCACCGTGCTACCAACTCATGAAATTGCTCGCGGACGCCGGGCCTGTCTTCAGCCACCACAAGTGCCAGTCCGCGGGCGTCAAAAATCTCGAACCATTCTTCCCATTCAACCTGTTCCGGTCCACCCATGGTCGGTGGTCGATCCGCTCCTCGGTCCTGGTCCTGATAGGTGTGTTGGCCGAAGACGATGACAAGCGAGGGCTCATTTTGTTCGATCGAAGGCTCGGCTGGGAGAAGCGCGGGGAAGCCAGCGCGTGCTGCCGCCCAATCCCGAATAGCCTCGTGGTCGACAAGGGTGACCATCCCCGTCGACACTGGCTCCGGCTCATTCGGCGCCTGCGACACCGGGTCTGACCATCCGCTCTTGCGCGCGGATTCCGTCTGCCTTGCGTTCAGCCCACGCTCGCGGATACGGCCATGTTCATCGCCATCTTTTGCCATGTGTCACTCCCGATATGCTCCTAGCAACAAACTGGGCCGGACAGGAAATGTTCCAACTACCCAGCGAGAGGTCCGCTGACGGTCGCGTCGTTGGACACTGTTCGGGAACACTCCTCGCCTTCGAGGGTTAGCTTGGCGACAGGATCACATCCGCCGCATCCCATGGGGTCGCTTCGAATACGAATTCAAGCATTATCCCAAGCCAAAAGAAGGAGTGTTCTGGAATGGGTGCCAGCGATATGAAAGCGCGACCGCTCGAGGTCAAGGCGATCACCGGAGTGATAGAGGAACTCGAAAGGCAGGCGGCCGAAAACCCGTCGAAACTCAAGGTTCGACGGGATGGCGATAAAATAATCGTCGATGGCGAGATCGACGTCGACGCGCTGGTTATGGTTGTCGTCGGCTCCATGGCCGGAGGTCCGTAACACCGGCATGAGCCAACGAACCACCGGCGCCTGGTGCGGAGCCGTTGATGTTCCGCCGTTCCCAAAAGGCTCGGCTGCTCGATGTGAAACGACGAACAGCCCAGCGCTTCATTGCGCCGGCGGCGTTCCAGTCTGATCGCCACCCGTCGTGGTTGCGAGGGCGCGACTCCTTCGCGGCCCGACACTGCTTCCAAAGTTTTCGCCAGGCGGTACGACACCATTCGGCAGGCGCGCGAAGAGAGGGCTTGCAGGTGGCGGCCAGCGATCGCATGGCATGATTGTTTATCTCCAGGAACAAATCCCGGCGCCGCCACGTTGCACCTCATCACGTGTTGGACCAGCGAGGCAGTATCTTGGCGCCCAGGGCAAATTGGAAAGGTTTCCTGAAGGTAGGGGAGCTCAGCTGCCCGGTGGCGCTCTACACAGCCGCCTCGACCTCCGAGCGGATTGCCTTTCACACGGTAAACCGCGCGACCGGCCACAGGGTTCATCGCGAGTTCGTCGACAGCGAGACCGGTAAGCCGGTGGAGAAGGACGAGCAGGTCAAGGGTTATGAGACAGGTTCGGGCGAGTATGTCGTGGTCGAGCCTGACGAGGTCGCCGCCGCCGTCCCCGAAAGCGACAAGACACTGTCGGTCTCGGCCTTCGTCGGCTGCTCGGGCGTCGACGACGTGTATTTCGACAAACCCTACTACCTAGCCCCTTCGGACAAGCATGGCGAAGAGGCATTCACGCTCATCCGTGAAGGCATGCGCCGGAAGAAAGTCGCCGCCATCGCCCAAACGGTTCTGTTCCGGCGCGTCCGCACCTTGCTTATCCGCGTCTACGACGAGGGCCTGATCGGGACCACGCTCAATTTCGACTATGAAGTGCGCTCGGCGACCGACGCCTTCGAGGACGTACCCGACATCAAGGTCCAGGGCGAGATGCTCGATCTGGCCGAGCACATCATCAAAACCAAGCGAGGCAAATTCGACCCAACCACATTCGACGACCGCTACGAGGCGGCGCTCGCCGAACTCGTCAAGGCGAAGCTTGAGGGCAGGAAGATCGAGCCACCCAAGCAGCCGAAGCGCGAGAAGGTCGTCGACCTCATGGACGCGCTGCGCCAAAGTGCAGGCGTTGGCGAAAAACAGCCAACGCCGCGGAAAGGCGCTGCAAAATCCAAGGAACCGCAGCGTGCGAGGGCAAAGGAAAACGCACTGCGTCGGAAAGCCGGCTGACAGATGGCACTCGAGACCTATCGCAAGAAGCGCAATTTCTCCATCACCCCTGAACCGCAGGGCCGCAAGGCGGCGAAGACCGGCAACAGCTTCGTCATCCAGAAACATGCCGCAACGCGGCTCCATTACGACTTCCGTCTCGAAATGGATGGCGTGCTGAAGAGCTGGGCGGTCACCAAGGGACCGAGCCTCGTCCCCGGCGAAAAGCGTCTTGCCGTGCATGTCGAGGATCATCCCCTGGACTATGGCGGCTTCGAAGGGACGATCCCGAAGGGCGAATATGGCGGCGGGGCCGTCCTCCTGTGGGACAAGGGCACCTGGACCCCGATCGGCGATGCCCGCCGTGGCTACGCCAAGGGCCAAATGGATTTCGTATTGCATGGCGAGAAACTTGGCGGCCGGTGGCACCTGGTGCGAATGGCCGGAAAGCCGCGGGAAAAACGTGAGAACTGGCTGCTGATCAAGGGCGACGACGACGCCGCGCGCGACGAGAGCGAGGCCGACATCCTGGACGAGCGTCCGGAATCGGTCCTGACCGGCCGCGAGATCGAAGATATCGCCGGCGAGGAGCCCGGCTGGTCGTCGAGAACCGGCCGCATCCGAAAGACCCGTGGCCGCCACGTAAAGGCCGCCCCGCTCCAAGAGCAGACCGCCCCTGTCGACCTGCCGGACCCGTCCAGCATCAAAGGTGCCAGGAAGGCGGCGCTTCCGGATTTCGTCGAGCCGACGCTGGCGACGCTGGTTTCCTCGGCGCCATCAGGTCAACGCTGGCTGCATGAGATCAAATTCGACGGTTACCGGCTGCAGGCCAGGATCGAAGCCGGCCAGGTCAAGCTGCTGACGCGCAGCGGCCTCGACTGGACGAAGAAGTTCGGCAAGGCGGTCGTTACGGCGCTGGCCGAACTCGCCGTCGGCACGGCACTGATCGACGGCGAACTCGTGGTTGAGACATCGGTCGGCGCATCCGACTTCGGCGCCCTGCAAGCCGATCTCAGCACCGGGCGCAACGATCGCTTTCGCTTCTACGTCTTCGACCTGCTGTATCTCGATGGATACGACCTGCGCGATGTCGCCTTGGCCGAACGCAAGGAGCTGTTGGGAAAGATCACAGCCGCCGGCCCAGAGCTCATCCGCTACAGCCAACATTTCGAGGAGAACGGCGCGCTGGTGCTGCGGCATGCCTGCCGGCTGAGCCTCGAAGGCGTCGTCTCCAAGCTTCGCGATGCGCCCTATCGCTCCGGCCGCGGCAGGAATTGGGTCAAGTCCAAATGCTCCGCGCGGCAGGAGTTCGTTGTGGCCGGCTATGTGCCGTCGACCACCTCGCGCAATGCCATCGGCTCGCTCGTGCTCGGCGTCCATGACCAAGGCAAGCTTCACCATGTCGGGCGCGTCGGCACTGGTTACACGGCCGCGGTCGCGCAGGACCTGTTCAAGACACTCGAGCGCATGCGCGTTGCCTTGAGCCCGTTCGACGAGCGGCTGAGTGCGGAAGAGGCGCGGCAGGTCCGTTATGTCAGACCCGAACTCGTCGCCGAGATCGAGTTTCGCGCCTGGACCGCCGACGGCAATCTTCGCCATGCCTCGTTTCGCGGACTTCGCGAAGACAAGCCAGCCAAAGAGATCGTCCGCGAGGCGACGAAGATGAACAAGGAGACCGAACAGCCGCAGCGGCGGACCGTCAAGCTCACCCATCCCGATCGCCTCTACTGGCCGGACCAGGGCGTCACCAAGGAGGGCCTCGCCGACTACTATGCCGAAGCCTGGCGCTATGCGTCGCCCTATATGGTCGGGCGTGCGTTGGCACTGCTGCGCTGCCCCAACGGCATTTCAGGCGAGCAGTTCTTCCAGAAGCATGCCTGGAAGGGTCTCAATCCCAACATCGTGCTGGTCCAGGATCCCAGGGATCCGCCGGATGTGAAACTGATCAGCATCAACGACCTCGACGGCTTGATGGGTCTCGTCCAGTCGGCGGCGCTGGAGATTCACCCCTGGGGGTCGATGGTGAGCGACTGGGAGCGTCCCGATACGATCATCATGGATCTCGACCCCGGCGAGGGCGTGAGCTGGGAGGCGATGACCGAAGCGGCTGTCGAGACACGCGAGCGGCTGCGGGAAGCAGGGCTTGTCCCATTCCTCAAGACCTCCGGCGGCAAGGGCCTGCATGTGGTAGCGCCGTTGAAGCCGCAAGCCGAATGGCCCGCCGTAAAAGCCTTCACCAAGGCAGTCGCGGACGCCATGGCCTCCGACAGCCCCAGCCGCTACGTCGCGACCATCACAAAGTCCAAGCGGCGCGGGAAAATCCTCGTCGACTATCTGCGCAACCAGCGCGGTGCCACCGCGGTCGCTCCTTATTCGACAAGGGCACGGCCGGGAGCGGCAGTTTCGATGCCGCTGTCATGGGACGAACTCGGTCCCAGCGTCGGGCCGGCCTATTTCACAGTGGAAAACACCCCAACCCGGCTTGTCTCGCTGTCTTCCGATCCATGGCAAGATTTTCGCACAGCCGCGGTGCCAATCGAAGAGCGCCAGCGCAAGAAGGCGGCTTGAGGAGCATCAACGCAGAGCAGGCGCCTTTGCCTTGACGCCATTCCGGGTAGCAAAACCGTTTCCACATCTTGCCTGGAATTGCCTAGGCGATTTGCTCGAACGTGCACTGCTCTGGCGCCTTTTCCGGTCGCCAGCGCAGGAATTTGGTGCCGTGCCGGAAACGATCGCCGGTCACATGATCGAATCGAACTTCCACCACCAGTTCCGGCCGAACCGGCTCCCATTCGCTGCTGCGCTCGGTGCTCCAGCGGCTCGGCCCACCCGGTGCCTTTCCGGTGAAGCCCGGCGGTTCGCGCATCGCTTCAAGCTTGCGGGTGAGCTCGGCCCTGTGGTCATTTGCAATTGTCGAGGTGAACCCGACATGATCGAGCTTGCCCGCATCATCATAGAGGCCCAGCAGCAAGGAGCCGACCTGCGAACTGTTGTTGAGATAGCGAAAACCGCCGACCACGCAATCGGCCGAACGCAGTCGCTTCACCTTCACCATCGACCGCACGCCTGGCCGGTATGGCTCGTCCAGCCGCTTGGCGACGACGCCGTCCGTCGATCCATGTCCTGCATCGCTCAGCCAGGAACGTGCCTCGCTTACGTCGCGTGTAGCATGCGAGAGTAGAATGTTCTTGCGATCGGCCGAAGCGACAAACTCCTCGAGCGCCGCCCTGCGTTCCTTCAGCGTCCGGTTCGTTATGAGTTCTCCATGCTCGTCGCAGAGTATGTCGAACAAGATCAGATCGGCCGGCGTTTCGACGGACAGCTTGCGTATCCGCGTCGCTGCCGGATGAAGCCGCATCTGCAGCGCGGCGAATGACAATTTACCGGCGATCGAGACAACGATCTCGCCATCGGCGACAAAGCGCGGCGACGGCAGCTCCTTCAATGTCGCGACGAGCTCGGGAAAGTATCGGCCGAGCGGCTTGCCCGATTTCGCACGCAGATCTACCGCCTCGCCCTGTCGGAACGCCAGGCAACGGAAGCCGTCCCATTTGCGCTCATATTGCCAACCCTCTCCTTCGGGAATTTCGTCTGCCGCCTTGGCTTCCATGGGAGGCGTGTCGAGTGGCAAGGCGAAGTCGCCGCTCATTGCCCTGCCCCGGTGTCGCTGCGGCGGATGTCGCGCATTCGCAGGCCCTTTTTCGGCAGTGCCGGTATGCGAGACAGGTCCAGCGGCGACACTTTGTCGGTGATTTCGTACGTCATCGATCGGGTTAACACACGGATCGCCTCCTTCATCAACGCGACTGTCACTGCCTCGCCCGGACAACGATGCGTAACCGAAGCGTCGCCGCCACCATGCGGTACGAAATCGAAGCCTTGCATCCGCCAGCCAATGTCGCGGTCGAGCGAAAAGGTGTCCGGCGCGGGAAACCGCCGCGGGTCATGATTGGTACCGTGGAGATCAAGCAGCACCCAGGCGCCCTTGTCGATCCTGTAGCCATGCCACTCGAACGTCTCCCGGGCGACGCCGCCGATGAACGGAAAGAACGGATAAAGCCGTCTCACCTCTTCGGCGAACGCTTCAAGGCTGGCCTCATCCCCGGCTGCGAAGCGATCCGCCCATTGTTGCTGCTCGTTCAGCGCCATGGCGGTAAAGACGATGTAGCGGCCGATCGCGACCACCGGGCGCAGGATATTGATGATTTCGACCGCTGCGTCCGATATTTCGAGCAGATTTCCTGTCTCATCACGATGCTCGGCTATGATCCGGATCGGTGCGTTTTCGCCGAGCGTGAGTTCTCCTGAGCGGATACGCCGTACCACGGAGCCGACAAATCGCTCCGTTCGCCGGCGCCGCCAAAGTGCAAGCCACGTGTTCGGTCCGAAACCGCCGGCATTCTCGACCATGCCGCTCAGTTCGCGACAGAGGCCTTCGGCGCTGATTTCGTCGAGCGGCAGTGCCGACCATCGCGCGACGGATCTCGTCAGGATGAGGTTCACCTCTTCGAACAGGCTGATCTCGCCGCGCCGCTGCCAGTGCCTCAGCGCCTCAAGCCACTCCTCGCGGAAAATCGTGCGCAGGCGCTCCACCGGATCCGCCGCAAGGAGCAAGGAAAGAAACATTGCCTTGCGGTGGCGATGGGCGCCATCGTCGAGACCCTGGACACTGCCCTTGTCCTGCAGCAGTCGCAGCGTCGTTTGCGGCATCGCACCGTTTCGGGTGAAGCGGTCGCCGCCATAGAACATTTCGGCGGCGCTTGCGCCGCGGACGCAGATCGCCCTTTTCAACAGCAGGCGCGTGGCAAAAATGTCGGTGTTGAGCCGGTCGCATCGACGGCCGATAAACTCGTAGACTTCGCGAAGCAGTGCCAGTGTATTGTCCAAAGCGGGTTCATGGGGGATGGCCTTCATGATCTTGCCTCGTTTGCGCCGCCGCCACCCTGCCCTTCCTCCTCCAAGGACCTATTTTTTTCCCGCCTCCGAACGGATGCTTTTGCGCAGCGCATCCATGATGTCGATCACGTTGCTGGGCGGCTGCCCAGCCTCGGCCTTGGCTTTGGCCGGGCGCTTCTTGCCCTTCTTCTTCGAGGCGATGATCTCCAGCAGTCGCGCTTGGACGGGATCTGCCGACATGGCGGGATCCCATTGCTTGGTACGCTCGTCGATCAGGGTCTCGACCATGTCCATCAGCTTCTTGTCAGGTTTTCTCTCGCTGATCTGGCCGAAGTAGCCCTTGGGGTCGCGCACCTCATCGCCGTAGCGAAGCGTCCACAGCACAATGCCCTTGTCGCGCGGCTCCAGCATCACGGCACGCTCGCGCCGATACATCACCAGCCGCGATATCCCAACGGTTCCGGTCGACTTCATCGCATCGCGAATGACCGAGAATGCCTCCTCCCCGACCGGATCGTCCGGCGTCAGGTAGTGAGGCTTGTCGTACCAGATCCAGCCGATGCTGTCGGCCTCGACGAACATATCGATATCGATCGTCCGCGTGCTCTCCAGTGCGACCGCGTCGAGCTCCTCATCCTCGAGAAGCACAAATTCGTCCTCGCCGCGTTGGTAGCCCTTCACCTCATCGTCCTCAGCCACCGGCTTACCGCTGACGGCATCGACATACTGGCTGATGACGCGGTTCCCGCTCTTGCGATTGAGCGTGTGGAAGCGGACCTTTTCACTCTCGGTGGTAGCGGGCGTCATCGCGACCGGGCAGGTGACCAGCGAGAGCTTCAGATAGCCTTTCCAGAAGGGACGTGGCGCCATTGGGAAACCTTGAGATGCAAAACAGTCGAACGCGCCAGACAGAGCGATTGTTCCCGGTCTCACGGCACTCGAGGCCGTGAACAACATCGTCACCATCGCCGCGGCCGATATCTATGCCGCCTACGACCTCGCGATGATCACGCCCATCGCTTCCGACACGGCGCTGACCGAGCGCGCTTTGACGAACGTCTTTCGCTTCACCAACCGGGACGATCAGACCGGAGCAGCCATTGCCCGATATCTCTACGATGTAATGGGCAAGCGCCGCGCTGTTCTGATCGAGACGGAAACGATGTACGGCCACAGCATGGCGTGCGCATTCTCGCGGGCATTGCTGTCTTCCGACCTCTGGCCCGGTTTTCCAGTGCTTGCCACAGGCACCAATTTGCTCGCCACCGAGACAATTTTTGTCCTCGGATAGCGAAACAATTGTCCCCGAGCATCGTTTCGCTCCAGTCATGAGTTTGCAAGGAGGCGATGATGAGCGCAACCGGCTTGGATGTTTTCGACAAGACGCTGCAGACCACCAACATCTGGCTCGACGAGATCATGGCCGACCTGGGTCCCGACCGGCGCATTGCCTGGCACATATTGGGCGCTGTCCTGCGGACGCTAAGGGACAGGCTGCAACTCGGGCTCGCCGCCAAACTGGGCGCTGAGCTGCCGCTGCTGGTACGCGGCGCCTACTATGACCAGTACCGGCCTGCGGCTGAGCCCGAAAAGACAGGCTCGCTGGAAGAATTCTCGCAGCGTATCAGTGAGGAATTGAAGACCATTCGCCCTGTCGACCCCGAGGATGCGGCGCGTTCGGTCTTTCGGGTGCTGGCGCGGCATGTTGACCTTGGCCAGTCGGCAAAGGTGCGGGATGCGCTGCCGAAGGAAATCCAGGCGCTCTGGCCCGACAGCGTCGGCGTCCGATAGCGCTAAACCAGCCTATCATTTTCAGTTGGTGCTCAGGAGACGTTCAGTGCCTCCCGAACCAGTGGAAGCGGGTTCCGCACCCCGGAAAGCCACCAATCCTCTTTTTCGCAAGTTACCAGCGCGCTGCGGACGCCGATGGGCCGTCAGTCCCGCAAACGGTTGGCAGACTGGTCCTGGCGCTGCTCGGTTGCGACCTGTTTGGAATCCAGGCCACGTTCTCGGGTATGCTGGGCCTTGTCGCGATTAGACAGGATCTGGTTTTCCTTGAGCTTGTCCTTCGGCGTCATGGTCATGGCGCCCGTGCCGGAACCCTTTCCACGTGAACCCGCTCCGATTTGTTTCTTGCTTCCGCGTGACATTGGCTGCTGCCTCCATCGTATCCAGTAATCTCCCACGAACCGCGCTATTCGTCGGCACGATTCTCGTTGTGGACTCTCTCCTAGTCCTTGCTGCGGAGGATGCGGATTTCAGGATCAACAAGATGAGGCATGTCGGTCCTGACATCCGATCCCCTGCGCAATGACCAGCCGCTCTCACAGAGCATTTGAGAGCGTCGCTATCCAGCTCAGCGACTGGAAGCTGTCGTTCCACGCTGCTTCGCGCGTCTTCCTGCAACCGTCGACTGAGGGAATTCTACGGCTCGTCGATGTCCAGCTTCGAGGGGTTCTGCGAAATGAGACGCTCTTCCTCGTCATCCGGCAGCGCTTCGTCGCTGTTCTGGTACGCGTTATCGTCCTCTTCGTCGGGCAATTCACCACTCTTCTCGGTGGCGTTGCGACTGTCGCCGTCTGGCGGCACACCATCCGGAAGAACCTCGCTGCCTCGGATCGCGTCCCAATCCTGCTTTTCGAGTGCTGGTCCTTCGGATGTGACGACGGGTTTCTTACCTGGTGTCATCGGGCCTGGTGTCATCGGGCTCTCCTAGGCTTCGGCATTCACCTTCGGAGCGCGCATTCGCGCCCACATCAGCATACGCCGCAAGGGCTGGCATAACGATCAGTGCCAGTAGGGTTCGACCCTCCAATATCGATACGAAGCTTCGCGGGCCGGCCTTCCATCATCGACGGTGAGTTCATCGATCGAGTAGGCGGGCGCGGCCTTGAGCTGATCTGTGCTGAAAGAGACAACGTATCCGCCGCGGTCCGGATCATAATCCAAGAGGGACCATGGCACCGCGTGGTATCTTTCACCGATGCCCAGAAAACCGCCAAAGGAAATCACTGCGAACATGATGCCATTCGCGGTCTTTTCGAGCATCACGTCGTCGATCGTACCAATTTCCTTGCCCGCCGTGTTGTAAACAGTTGTGCCAATCACGCGCGAGGCGCGGATGGCGTCGGTATGGCCACTCGGAGTTGGCATTTCTTGAGCTCCTCTCTGTCCAAGTCAGATACCCACCAAACGGGCGGTCGGCGCTGATGTTCCCAAAAAACTGCCGGTGCTCTGTGGTCCGGACTCGACGGAGTGGCCGTCGCACAGCACGTCGTTACACGGCTGCGATAACGCCTGCCGATAACGGAATTCCTGGTCCTCGGTTCGAACAGTAGCGAAAGGCGACGAGGGTACCCTCACCGCCTCTGCTACGGAAAAAGGCGCGTCGGAATTCCGTGCAGCGCCCCCGTCCGAATTGATCGCCGATCACTGAATCACCTTGACCACCTTGCGGGTGCTCGGATCTACCAGCAGCGTCTGATTGTCGACGACGACATAGCGGTATTGGACGTTGGGTATCTCGTGCAGTTCGACGGTATCGGGCAAGGCGGAACCGATGTTGAGCTCGACGCCGGGCAGGTTAACTGAAGCCAGAGGCTGCTTCCTCACATACTCCTTGATGACCGTCTCCTGCTCGGGTTGAATCACCACATCCTGAGCAGCCGCCGCGCCAACGCCCGCCAGCAGCAGGAAGCCCGCCGCAACACTGGTAAGATGCAATCTCATGATGGTCTCCTTTGAAAGCTGGATGGTCTCCTGTGCGTCACATCGTTGCCGCCCGCAGCCCGGGCTGCCTAGTTGTAAACGCCATCGGATGCAGCTTGTTCCTCCGAACCGCCCGCCAACAGACCGGGAACAAAGTTTTTGGGTCAGAGTTCTACCCCGCGAAGGGACTCACACGTTCAAGGAGAATTCCCATGAAACGCGTTCTGATCACCAGCATGCTGGCGCTTGGCGTCAGTTGCGGGGCGGCACTCGCCCAAACGCAGCAACCTGCGGACAACCAGTCGGGCGGCGATACCAAGTGCACGATGGGTACCGCCAAATGTCAGAAGGGTTCCAATATGGGCCAGCGGGCCCAGGGCAAGATCAAGACCGAAGAGCAGACCCAGGGCAAGGCCAATGCGAAGACTGAGCAGCAGGCCCAGGGCAAGGCTGGCGCAACCACCGAGCAGCAGGCGCAGGATCAGGCCGGCACCAACTGCACACCTGGAATGCCCAATTGCAAGAAGGGCTCGAAGAAGGGCGAACAGGTCCAGGGCAAGGCTTCGACCCAGACCAACGAGCAGGCGCAGGGCAAAGCCGGCATGACCACCAACCAGCAGGCCCAAGGCAAGGCGTCGACCCAGACCAACCAGCAAGCGCAGGGCAAAGCCGGCATGACCACCAATCAGCAGGCCCAAGGCAAAACCTCGACCCAGGACAACACCTCGACCGCGTCCATCAACAACGTGACGGTCGAACAGAAGACGCAGATCGTCAACGTGATCCATGAGACCAGGGTCGAACCGGTGTCGAATGTGACCTTCGACATCAGCGTAGGCGTTGAGATTCCCAGGAAAAAGGTTCGGCTGCATCGTCTGCCTGCCCGTATCGTCAAGATTGTCCCGGCCTATGAGGGCTACGAGTACTTCGTGCTGGCCGATGGCCGCATCGTGATCGTTGACCCGAATACGCTGAAGATCGTCCTTATCCTGACCTGACGGGGACACATGCCCGCCGCGCCGAAGGCATGGCGGGCCTTTCCACACTGATATCCATAATCAAGCCCAGTCTGATACGCTGCTCCGTGGCTGTCGCCGCCATAAAGCTGGGCGGTTTCGTGGATCTCGCCCTCTCGCTGCTTTCTCTCCAGCGCTCTGCAGCTGATTGTTCCCGCCTATATCAATCGCGTGTTCGGGCCGCCGCTGGGAACAGGACGGCTTGCTGCGCGTTCCATAGTCATCTTCATCAAAATACGCGGCAAACGCACGCGTTGGCAAAATGGAGAGGACATGAGCATCCTCGGAATTATTCTCATCATCATACTGGTACTTGCCCTGCTCGGCGGCCTCAGCGGCCTTGGCGGCGGGCCGTTCTATGGCACCGGCTACTACGGCGGCGGTGGGCTTGGACTGGTGTTGATTATCATCCTCATCCTGGCTCTCCTCGGGCGCATATAGCGCAGCGACCCAGTCTGTCCCTCAGGGCGGGGCCCCGCGCCGTGGTCGGCGTGACAACGAACGCCGACCAACTTCCGAGAGAAGAGATAAGACGGCGGAAGCCCGACGCGTCGCAGGGATCCCGCCGATCGCAATCGGGCTACGCAGCTTGCTGCAGAGCGCGCTCGTTGACACCCCCCTCGCCCAGCCTGGAAAGCGCTTCGTCGGTCGCCATCTCTTCCTTAAGAGTGGCATTGAGCAAGTCCGCGACGTCTCTCTTACCCATCTGTTCGGCCCAGGCAATCAGAGTGCCGTATCGAGCAATCTCGTAGTGCTCGACTGCCTGCGCGGCTGCAACCAGTCCGGCGTCAAGTGCGGGCGCGCCTTCATATTCCTCCAGCACTTCCGAGCCCTCTTCGACAATGCCGTCGATGGCAGGACAGGTCTTGCCGCGCGCCGACCTGCCGATTTTCTCGAACACTTCCTCGAGGCGATCCACATGGCCTTCCGTTTCCATCCGGTGTTTCTCGAAGGCGGCGGTCACTTCTTCCGATTCCGCCGCTCTGGCCATCTTGGGCAGGGTCCTCAGTATCTTCTTCTCGGCATAATAGAGATCCTTCAGTCCGTCGAGGAATAGGTCCTCAAGACCCTTCCTTGCCGCTTTCGTTGTTTTCTTCGTGGTTGCCATAATCGTCTCCCGCTGGGTTGGTAGCTGCCTCCGCAAAAGCGCGAGGCACTCGATAACCCACCTGCCGGAAACAAGTTCCCGGGCGACCGAGCACCGTCGAAGAATTCTCCAGGGACGAGGCTGGCCCGGCATTTCGGCAATTTCTCCGGCGTTCTTTTTCACGTCTGCCGCGGGCGACGTATCAGCTGACGTGCTCCCCTGGTCTTGCTTGGGGCCTCTCTTCAGTGGCGAGGTGCGCCAGCTCAATTCGCTGAAGCGAAGGCCAAAATGACGCTTACCGCTTACAGCGAAAGCAGCGCCTTGCTTCGTCGAAGCCCTTCAATGGCGCATGAGGGCCGGCTCTAGCCGGTGCGCCGCGATGTTGCTGAAACATCCGCCGGCAGTCACCGTTTAGATGCTTTTGCAAAGCGGCTTCAGTGTACCAGCACGTTTCGCAGCCAGGCTATCAGCCTGCTTCCAGGGATGGTCTTGCGCACCCTGGCGGCAGCCCAGCTGGCTTGCATCGTTGCCCCGATATGGCAGCTGCAGACGATGTCGTGCAGTTGCCCATCGCTCAGCTTGAAGAAGCGTTTTGCTTCCCCGTAGCTATCACCCTGGAGACCCGAGGCACGCAGCAGCGGATCCTCGAACGCAACGGTGATCGCCGACCCCGCCGTTCGCGTTTCCGCGCGGACTTTCGGATGAAGATGTTCGGTGCCGGTCAGTGCTCCAAGGCATCGCGCGGGTTGCCGCTCGAGGAGCTCTGCCCAACGTTCGATCCTTTGCGTTCTGGTCATGATGGCGCTTTGCGCCAAGGGATTGACGTCTGCGATTGTTCGCAGCTCGTGAAGCGTCTGGTGTTTCATGGTCGGCTCCTGTCGACAGCGCAGCATTCACCCCTTCAGGAGAAGTACCGCGACGGCATCAGCCGACAAGAGCATTGCCGAAAGAGTTCCATCAAACGATGCTGCAATCCTGTCGGAAGGCTGGCCTGCAACACCTCGTGCGCTGGTTTCTCACGCATCGAGGCCGATGGGGGCGTGACAGGCCAATGGCCCTGAAATTTGCATATGGTGGGCGATGACGGGCTCGAACCGCCGACATCTTCGGTGTAAACGAAGCGCTCTACCAACTGAGCTAATCGCCCGCTCCGGGCCGGACCTTTAAGCGGTCGGGATCGGCTTCGCAAGGCCAAATGAGCGCAGAACGCTCTGGTTGGATACCGGTTTTGCCAACAAAAGGCCGGCTGTCAAAAAACCTTCTCCTGTTTGCTGTTATGCTGTCCCGTCACGCTTGACACCCGGTGGCGAACCCCTTATCCAGCGCCCCAACGACGAACACGGCTGACACGTGTTCGCCATGCGCGGGTGTAGCTCAGTTGGTTAGAGTGCCGGCCTGTCACGCCGGAGGTCGCGGGTTCGAGCCCCGTCACTCGCGCCATTTAACTTACTGATAGTTAAATGGTTTTCGCGCTAAGTAGGCTTCGGCCTTGTCAGGCAATCGGACCATGTAGCAGGCTGCGAAGAATTCGCGGACGACTGCAGCCGCTTGAAGCGCGCGCCCCCTAGATGCGCGCAGCGCCATTCTCCCGGCTGCCAAAATGCCGTGCCGTTGATGCGGCCGGTCGATCGTCACCTGGCCTTTGGTCTGATCCGCAGCCTACCTCGATGATTCCGACCAGTGCGCGAACAAATTCAACCATATCATTTGCCGTAATGGCGGCCTTGTCGGGACTTTGCCCAATGCGTTCGGCGGCTGCGCAACATGACAGGCGGATGAGATCGTAGTGTGAATCCCTTTCATCCTCCGGCATCGCCGCTAATTTCATGGCTCGGCGATGAATCAACCGCAGCAATTGTTCGAGAGCTGCTCCGACACTCATGCGTTTGCTCCGCATTGGTCGACCGTCCCACCGGAAACGTCGACGAGGACGTGTTTTCCCCCGTGATGTGGAAGGCTGCATCACGGCTGTTAATATATCGTTTAGTGCTAATATAATGACGCTCCGCGGAGCTGTCCTGCTACCGGAGCACCCGAGGGCAACCTTGAAATCGTTCGTTGTGACAGAAGCCCGCCACTGTGAGGCAGCGGGCTTGGCCTAAACGGCTCGGCCTCTACAGCGATTGCGGGCCGTTGTCAGGAATGAAGCTGAAGAACATCGGTTGGCGGTCGCGTGCCCCAGCCCTGCAATCCGAGCAGCCCTAACCTCATCCCCTCGCCAGCAGCGCCTCGACCTCCTGCAGCGTCGGCATCGATGGCGCGGTCCCTGGCCGGGTCACCGAAATTCCGGCAACGGCGCAGGCGAAGCGCACGGCTTGAAACGGCTCCACGCCTCGCGAAAGTGCCGCGGCCAAGCCGCCATTGAAGGCGTCGCCCGCCCCGGTGGTTTCGACCACCGGTCCCGCACTGACGGCGGGAACATGGTCGGAGCGGCCCTTCGAGTGCAAAAGCGCGCCCTTGTCACCCAGTGTGACGATGACCGTGCCGACGCCCTTTTCAAGCAGCTTGTCCGCAGCGGCTCGCGCCTCGTCGACCGACGAGACCTTCATCCCGGTCAATTCCTCCGTCTCGGTCTCGTTGGGCGTGAAATAGTCACACAGCGTATAGATGCGGTCGGGAAGCTTTGCCGCCGGGGCCGGGTTGAGGATCGTCGTCACCCCTGCCCCACGTGCGATCTCCAGCGCCCGCATAGCTGCTTCGATCGGCTGTTCGAGCTGGGTGACGAAAACGCCGGCACCGCGGATGAGCGCGGCATTGGCCTCGATGTCGGCCGGCGAGATCAGCATGGCGGCACCGGGGCTGACGATGATGGCATTGTTGCCGGTCGTCTCCTCGACGAAGATGTAGGCCGCACCGGTATAGCTTTCCGGCGTATCGATGACGGCATTCTTGACGCCGGCCCGCGCCCAGGTCTGCCTGGCCATGTCGGCGAAGGGATCGACGCCGAGGCGCGTGAGGAAGGTGACGTCGGCACCAAGCTTGCCGGCTGCAACCGCCTGGTTCGAGCCCTTGCCGCCCGGACCCAGCGTGAAGGATGTCCCGAGGATCGTCTCGCCCATGCGCGGCTGCCGCTGCGCCCTGTAGGCGGTGTCGGCGACGAACACACCCAATATGACGACAGGCTTGCCCGAAGCCATGCCGCTACTCCGCGTCCGGAGGCACGACGCCCTTGCGGAAGGCGAAGCAGCCATAGAAGCGGCGCTCGCCGGTCTGGATGACGCAATAGGCCTGCTTGGCGCGCTCGTAGAAGGCATAGCGCTCGACCGCTATCATCGGCCACGACTTGCCTTCGGCCGCGTCGATTTCCTTTTGTACCTCGTTCTGCACAGCGGGAACCTCGTCCGGCTTGCCGACAATCTCCATGCGCGCGGCGGAGTCGTCGACGAACGTATCCAGCGGATACAGCGACAGCACCGCCTTTACGACCTCGGCGGCCGAGGCATCGATGCGCAGCAGGCGGCCGAGCGCGGTCTGGCGCGCCACCGAATCGGACGGAAAATTGGTGTCGGCGATGATCAGATCATCGCCATGCCCCATTGCCCGCAATGCCTGCAGCACGTCGGCATTGAGCAGCGGGTTGATGCCTTTGAGCATGATATTCCTCGTGAAGTCCGATTGAGATCAGAGACGCTTGCCGGTCTCGGCGTCGAAAAGGTGGATCTGGTCGAGCCGCGGCTTCAGAGTGAGCGTGTCACCCGGCTTGAAGTCGTGGCGCTCGCGAAACAGCGCCACCATCTCGCCTTCGCCGAAGCGCAGGAAGACCAGAGTTTCAGAGCCGGTCGGCTCAACCACAGAAA
Source organism: Mesorhizobium sp. M0047 (assembly GCF_040323315.1). Classification (NCBI taxonomy): domain Bacteria; kingdom Pseudomonadati; phylum Pseudomonadota; class Alphaproteobacteria; order Hyphomicrobiales; family Phyllobacteriaceae; genus Mesorhizobium; species Mesorhizobium sp. M0047. Next base: position 200,660 of record NZ_JAMYUW010000010.1, read on the forward strand.
TCTTCGCCGGCACGCCATCGGGATGGATTTCGAGATGCTCCGGCCGCACACCGTAGACAATGGCCTGGCCGTCCTGTGCGGCATTGTCCGCTGCAACCGGGAACAGCGTGCCCGCAATATCGACACCTGGCTTCGCACCCTTGCGCATGACGCCCTTGAGCAGGTTCATCGAAGGCGAGCCGATGAAGCCGGCGACAAACAGATTCGCCGGCCGGTCGAACAGTTCCAGCGGCGCGCCGACCTGCTCGATGCGGCCGTCGCGCATGACGACGATCTTGTCGGCCATGGTCATGGCCTCGATCTGGTCATGGGTGACGTAGATGGTGGTGGTCTTCAGCCGCTGGTGGAGTTCCTTGATCTCGGTGCGCATCTGTACGCGCAGCTTGGCGTCGAGATTGGAGAGCGGCTCGTCGAACAGGAACACTTGGGGATTGCGCACAATGGCGCGGCCCATCGCCACGCGCTGGCGCTGGCCGCCGGAAAGCTGGCGGGGATAGCGCTTCAGATAGGGATTTAAGTCGAGGATGTCGGCGGCGCGCTTGACCCGTTCGGCGACCACGGCCGGATCGGTTTTCCGCAGCTTCAGCGCAAAGGCCATGTTCTGCTCGACCGTCTTGTGCGGATAAAGCGCATAGTTCTGGAACACCATGGCGATGTCGCGCTTGGCCGGCGGCAGATGGTTGACGATCCGGTCGCCGATGGCGATCGTGCCGCCGGAGACGGTCTCCAGCCCGGCCACCATCCTGAGCAGCGTGGACTTGCCGCAACCCGAAGGGCCCACCAGAACCACGAACTGCCCGTCTGATATGTCGACGCTGACTTCGTGTAGAACCTTGACGGCTCCGAATGCCTTGGCCACCTTGCTGATCGCGACTTGCGCCATATCTCCCCCGCCGGCTCCATTAGCCGTAGGCGCAGAAGCTAACCAACGCGACCGGTCAGGGCAAGTCAGTCTGATACAGGTAAGCCCGTTCTCGTTGACACGGCGTTTGGTTGCGAGAATAGTGGCAGGCGCTGGTCAAAATGTCGGTACCCGATCCGCAATCGGAACTTCAATCAACGCAGGGTGGGGTCCTGCTAATTCGTTTCCGAACCGGGAGCATCGTTGGCGCTCCAGCGTCCGACAGTTAGTCAGCTTATTCACACTGAATTCTGGGAGGAACAGGCAATGAGAACGGATCTTTACGAGAAACTGGTTCGTGCCGGCGCCACAAGGCGCGACATATTGAAGGGTGCGGCCAGCATGGCCGCAATCGCAGCGGCATCTGGTGCAGGGCTCGGCGCCTTGACGCGCCCGGCTTCCGCTGCAAGCGAACTTCGCTCCAAAATCCTGCAGATCCCCGGCGTCGGCAAGGGTCAGCCGACCGATGCCGATTTCCAGAAGGTCGGCGAGCTCTGCCTGGAGGCCACCAAGGCCAACGTCAAGGAAGGCGAATTCGCCGGCGTCGAGCTCTCCTTCATGGGCCTCAACAACCAGAACCTGCACAATGTGCTGTTCCGCGGCTTCCTGAAGCCGTGGGAGGCCTATACCGGGGCCAAGATCAACTGGATCGACCTGGCGCAGGCCGACTACAATCCGCGCCTGCAGCAGGCTATCGCCACGAACACAATCGACTTTGATATCGTCGAGATGGGCGCGCCTTTCGAGGGCGATGTCTGCGGCAAGGGCCTCACTTCCGAGATGCCCGACTGGGTCAGGAAGCAGATCGATATGGACGATCTGGTGGCCTATCTGAAGCCGCCGGTCGGCACCTGGAACGGCAAGCAGTATCGCGTTACCGTCGACGGAGACGCGCACAACTTCAACTACCGCACCGACGTGTTCTCCGACTCTGATCTGGCAGCAGCCTGGAAAGCCGATAGCGGCGACAAGGCAGGCCTGACGGAATGGGGTGTGCCAAAGACCTGGCAGCAGGTGCAGGTGGTGACCAAGTTCCTCAAGGGCAAGCAGGTGAAGGGCCAGGACGTCTACGGCTACCTCGACGCGCCCAAGCCCTGGGGCGGCTTCGGCTTCTATTTCCTCGGCAGCCGCGCCTCCGCCTATGCCAAGCATCCGGATGACAAGGCGTGGCTATTCGATCCGGATACCATGAAACCGCGCGTCAACAACCCGGCTTGGGTGCGCGCGATCCAGGACGTGATCGATGCGCTGCCTTCCGAACCGCAAGATCAAATCAATGCAGACCCGAACCAGACCTGTTTCTCCCAATTCCTGGGCGGCACCGGTTCGATGCTGGCTTGGTGGGGAGACGCGGGCTCGAATGCGAAAACTAACGATTCGTCGGTCGTCGGCGATGTCACAGGCTTCTCGATCCTGCCAGGCTCCGACGATGTCTACAATTCCAAAACTGGCAAGTGGGACAAACTGGCCAGCGGCCCTAACTATGCGCCGAACTGCGCATATCTCGGCTGGGGCGTCTATGTCATGGCCCGCGTCGACAGTGACGAGAAGAAGAAAAAGGCAGCTTGGTCTGCGGCAGCCCATCTCGGCGGCAAGGACCTGTCGCTCTGGTGCGCCGCATATCCATCGGGCTTCCAGCCCTACCGCAATTCCCATTTCGACATTCCGGAATGGGTGGCGGCCGGCTACGACGAGGCGTTCATCACCTCCTACCTCAAGTCGGAGGCCGACAGCTACAACCATCCGAATGCGGCGATCGAGCCGCGCATCCCCGGCATCTTCCAATACTACAGCGCCGCCGAGGACATCCTGGCCAACACCTTCGCCGGCAAGATGAAGGCGCAGGAAGGCGCCGACGCCATTGCGGCGGCCTGGGAGAAGCTGACCGATCAGATCGGCCGCGACAACCAGATCAAGCTCTACAAGGCCTCGCTCGGCATGTAGGTTGGCTTATAAACCGTGGTTCGGCGGCGCAAAGCCGCCGGACCTGACCGGCCGGCAAAGGGCCTTCTGTGAACGGACGGGACGCGTGGCTAACCAGACTTTGCCCACCGATGCGTGGCCGGCAGACGCCGCCCCTTACGATCTGATTTCACCGAGCCGCAAACGCCTGGGCTGGGCTTTGATGGCTGCTGCAACTCTCGGTCTGCTGGCGGTGATCGCGCTGGAGATCCTGTACAAGACCGAAGCCGACACCGTCGGCTTCGAAACCTGGCGCCCGGTCGTCTACGCCTATGTGCTGTGGGGCGTGGCTATCGGCATCGGCCAGGTGCTGACGCGCGGCGAAGACGGCCAGCGTGCGCTGTTCCTGCTGCCGGCGCTGCTGTTCACCATCGCCATGGTGATCTTCCCGACGCTGTTCGGTTTCTACATCGCGCTCACCGACTGGAATCTCAGCTCCTTCAGTGGACGCAGGTTCAACGGGCTCGCCAATTTCTGGCAGATGCTGGGCGATCCCTACTACCGCAATGCGCTGTTCAACATGGTGCTCTATGTGCTGGCGGTGGCGGTCGAATATGTCATTGCCTTCGGCCTGGCGCTGCTGCTTAACGCGCAGATCCGGGCACGAAAATTCTTCCGCGTCGTCTTCCTCTTACCCTTGATGTTGTCGCCGGTCGCGGTGTCGTGGATGATCGGCAAATCGCTGATGGAATACCGGTTCGGACCGGCAGCGACGCTGGCGCGCCATCTCGGCTGGGAGAATCCAGCCTTCTTCAGCGATCCGATCATCGCGCGCATCGCAATCATGGTGCTGGATGCCTGGACGTTCATTCCGTTCATGATGATCATGCTGCTGGCCGGGCTGCAGGCGATGTCGCGCGAGGTGCTCGAAGCCGCCCGCGTGGACGGCGCCAATGTGTGGCAGACCTTCTGGCAGGTCACCTTCCCGCTGATGCTGCCGGTGTCGGTGACGGCGGTGATCCTGCGCATCATCTTCAAGCTGAAGCTTGCCGACATCATCATCACGGTCACATCGGGAGGCCCGGGCGGCGCCACCGATTCCGTGTCGAGCTTCATCTATCGCGAATACCGCGACCGCTCGAATGTCGGCTACGGAACCATGCTGGCGATGGCCTACCTAGTGATCATCATCGTGTTCGTCACGTGGCTGTTGAAATTTGCCAACCGTTTCGTGCGCAATGTGAATTGAAGCAGGGCGGGTCAATTGAAGCAAGATCGGGTGAATTGAAGCAAGATGAGCGTACTCACCACCGAATATGTAGCCTCGGAGATCCGCTCGCCGGCGAGCTTCCTCGCCAGCCGCTTCTTCATCTACGCGGCGCTGGCGTTCTGGGCGTTCGTCTGCCTGTTCCCGATCTACTGGACGATCACGACCTCGTTCAAAACCGCGGTCGACGTCACCCAAGGCCATCTGATCCCCTTCGTCGACTTCCAGCCGGACTGGAAGGGCTGGCGCTCGCTCGGCCTGTCGCCGGACTCGATCTTCCAGACCTCGACGGTGCGCGAGGAGTTCCTCAAGCGCTTCATGAATTCGGTGATCACCTCGGTCGGCGCATCGAGCCTGGCCATCGTCATCGGCAGCCTCGCCGCCTACGGGCTCACCCGCTATCGCTACCATTTCGCCTGGTTCAAGAACGAGGACATCTCGTTCTTCTTCCTGTCGCAACTGATCCTGCCGCCGGTGGTGCTCGCTTTGCCTTTCCTGGTGCTCTACCGCGAGGTCGGTCTGCTCGACACACGCGTCGGGCTGATCCTGCTTTACACGCTGATGGTGCTGCCGATCGTCATCTGGATCATGCGCGACCAGTTCAACTCCATCCCGGTCGAGCTCGAGGAAGCAGCGCTCGTCGACGGGTTGTCGATCTGGGGAGCCTTCTTCCGCATCGTCATGCCGATCGCGCTGCCCGGCATGGTCGCCGCCTTCATCCTGGCAATGGTTTTGTGCTGGAATGAATATTTCTTCGCGGCCCTTTTGACCTCGACCGATGCCAAGACCATCCCCGTCATGGTGGCGAGCCAGACCGGCTCGCAAGGCATCAACTGGTGGTCGATGGCAGCGCTTGCCACGGCGGCCATCGCGCCGCTCGCCGTCATCGGCATTGCGCTAGAGCGCTATCTGATCATGGGCATGACCGCAGGAGCGGTGAAGTAGGGCGAGAGGGGGCGGCCTCGCACCCCTGATCTGTAAATTTTCGACCTCGGCGGGGCAGCACCCCCCTCTGGCCTGCCGGCCATCTCCCCCGCAAGGAGCAGGACTGTCCGGGGAAAGTTATTCATATATGAAGGCCATCTGATTGAGGGAGGATCGGTCTCTTGGTCGGCTCGGATTGACCG